>JAYUIP010000503.1:0-5844 GCA_043765945.1 Arcicella sp. | reverse complement strand
ATCAACACATTATGAACGGATTATTACCAAATTATTAAGTAACCAAGTACTTGTTTAAACTTCTATCGGGTCATTTTTATCGTTCAATTATTCAACTTTTCTACATTATCATACTAAACAATTGCCAAACCATTAAACCAATATATATGCACCCCATGAATTTATTTAAACGATTGTCTGTCAGGTACTTAAAGATAAGATTTCTTTTTCTTTCAGTAATATAAGCATACGTATAAACCAGTAAAAAAGTTCCTGTTTCAGCCCCAGCTACGAAGAAGAGTTTATCTGATATAGTACTGATTGTCAAGAAATCGTACTTCTTATATTCTAATAAAACGATTACCCAAAAAGGAAACAAAGCGGGTGTAAGTAAAGAAAGCGTTATGCCTTTAAAAATAGAGAGAAATCGACCTTTCACTTCCACTTTTTCATCTTCGATTATCTCCTCTTTCTGAAAAAAGGTAGAGATTCCAGTCAATAAAAGTAACACAATAATACCCCACTGAGTCCAGAAAACTACGGTTGGATATTTATCAAAAATCATTACGCCTCCGATGGCTAAATAGGTATAACCCATTTCGCCTAAAATGCCACCCAGAGCCACCCACAAAGCAATTTTAATGTTTCTTTGAAGCGTTGTATGCACAATATAAACACTCAAAGGTCCAGGAGGAATAGTGGCAATGTAACTAACAATAGCAGTAATAAAATAGATAGTAAGTGCTTTCAAGAATAAAGAGATTTAGAAAGTAATATAACCATTATTTATCAAAAACCCCTGCCCCTCAGCTCCCTTTCGTTTCGGAAAGAGCGAGCATGGACGGTGGAAATCTCCACAGTATAAGAACCGTAGCTAAGAGGAGGGAATATCTTACTTACTTTTCATCATATAACCCATACCTACGACAGTATGAATTAGCTTATTTGGAAAGGCTTTGTCAATTTTATTTCTAAGATAATTAATGTAAACTTCCACGAAATTAGTACCCGTATCAAAGTTAATGTCCCAAACTTTTTCAGCAATATCCACTTTTGAAACTACTCTTCCGTTGTTTCGCATTAAATATTCTAAGAGGTTGAATTCACGGGCGGTCAAGTCAAAGACGTTGCCTCCTCGACGAGCCACTTTTTCTCCTAAATCTAACTCTAAGTCTGCTATTTGCAGTTTTTCAATCGGTTGCTGAATTATTTCAGTGCGTTTCAAGAGGGCTTTTGCACGTACCAAAAGTTCCATAAAATCAAACGGCTTCACCATGTAATCGTCCGTTCCAACTTCAAACCCTGAGAGTTTATCCGCAACCGTTCCAAGGGCTGTAAGCATTAAAATTGGCACTTGGGGATTGTGAGTTCGGATATATTTACACACATCCAAACCACTCATATCTGGAAGATTCAAATCTAAAATAATGAGGTCAAATTGATGTTGGGAAAAAAGTCTTTTGGCTTCTTCTCCATCGGCGGCAATTTCTGCCTCAAAGGATTGCGTTTGAAGTCCTTTTTTGATGAAAGTAGCCACTTTCGCTTCATCTTCAACTACTAAAATTTTCTTATTATTCATCATCTTGATTTGTTTAAAAGGTAATTAGCTTAATGCCCCTTATAGTTCCAACCATACCAGTTGAATTCAAAAACAACTGCTTGGTTTTTGGGTGTGTTAGGATTTGGTAACATATAACCCAAACACAGTTGCACACGGTTACTAACGTTATACATAATGCCTGGAACGACGACAGCGGATTCATTATTCCCTGAAATAAAATCGCCCATTAAATAGAATTTATCGGTAATTTTCCATTCATACCCCATTTGAATTCCAACGGTGTTTCCCGAGCCAACGTATTGATTATTAGTGACATAGGGACCAATTAACAATTTTCTTCCAGGCTTAGATTGATAACTCAATAAACCGTAGTGAAAATAGGCAGGTTGAATTTTTTCAGTATATCCCGTTAAATTAATTCCCGATTGCGTTCCTAAGTTTACAGCCCATTTTTCAGCAATCGAAATCTGTTTCTGTAAAGTTGCTAATAACGTGGGAGTTAGTGCTTTTCTCTGACTGAAATCGTTATTATAAATTGGTTTCCAATCTGGATTAAAATATGCTCCTGTTCCCACCAAATTTGCTCCAACATCCCATCTTTTTCCTAAACCATAGACAAAATGCCCCTTTGACTCAAACTTATTATTATAGGTATTTATTTGATGTTGGTAAAAGAATTTTCCTTTGGGGGTAATATCTCCCGAGGGAATATTGAATAGGTTTTGCTGAGCTTTTGTTTTTGTAAAAGCAATAGTAATTATTAAAAATACAAGTGCTATTTTTTTCATTAGTTCTAAGTTTTTCTACAAAATTAGAACGTCATTCTTAGAGGTAAATTAATATAAAGTTAGAAGGTTATTAGATTTTTTTCTTTCTTCCAAATTTCTCTCTACACCAATCCATCAAATGTTTAAAATCACGTTTAGAAGCTTTTCTGAGAGCTTTTCTTAATTCCTTTCTGAAAATTTTAGGCTCAAAACTGACCTTTTCTAAAATCATTTTGGCGTATTCTGTTGGTGACATTTTTGTGATAGTAAGCATTAGGACTTAAAATTAAGGTGGTAAGTTTTAATGAAATGTGAGTTTTAAATAAACAGTAATTAAGACAGTCAGGAGTAGGAAAATGATTCTAATTTATTGAAAACTGCCTACTTAACCACTACCATTAGCCATTTGGCATTTTATAATTTTTAACCTTTAAATAATCCTTAGAATCTGTCGGTCTAAATATCTGCAAAACATTCTCTTTACTCTTCATCGTTGGCTTCTTATAGTCTCTGTTGGTTTCATCATAAGAAACGCTAATTCCCCTATTCGTGTCTCTCTTGGCTACGGCTTTTGCTTTATTTACTTGCTTATAATTGTGAATACTGTATCCTGGATCGTTGGCTTGAATTTCTTGATATGCCATCTCTGAACTCATCAGACTGGCTATTAATATTATTGCCTTCATGGTTTTTGAAACTTTGTTTTATTTGTGTGTTTTTTTATGTAACAAAGCTACCACCCCAAACTTAACCTCGTATTAATCAGGCATTAGAAGTACATTAGAATTAAGAAATTATTTTATGGGAAGAACTATTGTAAACGTAGTTCCCTCATTTTCAGAAGATTGCACAGATATTTTGCCTTCGTGAAGACTAATAATTTTTTGGGTTAATGATAGCCCGACCCCGTGTCCTTTCGTATTTCGGGCATTTGAACCACGTCTAAAAGATTCAAAAATAGAACTTAATTCATTGGTTAGTATAATAGAACCTCCGTTTTGAAAAGTAATTACAATATCTTTTGAATTGATTTTGAAATTAACTTTTACCAATTGATTTGATGAAAATTTAATACCATTTTCCATCAAATTCAAGAAAGCGGTGTACAATAATGCCTCATTTCCATTTACTTCGGGCAACGAATTTGATTTTTCATCTAATTGAATAATTGCCTTATAATCAGCATTTTTTTTCAATAAAATCTCTCGAACTTGCCAAGCAATTTCGGCAATGTTAACTTTTTTAAAGTTAGTTTTAGAATCATCAGAATCAATACTGGTCATATCTAAAAGGTTGTTGGTCAATCGGTTAAGTTGCTGAACATCCTCCAAAACCGATTGAATCATCAATTTTAACTCCTCAGGGTTATCATTTGCCAGAAGCGAAACTTGGATTTGTCCAGTGATAGCAGTCAGGGGCGTGCGTAACTCATGTGAAGCGTGCGAAACAAAGGCACGTTGAAGTTTAAAGGCTTTTTCCAGACGGTTAAGCATTTTATTAAATCGTTGAGACAGTTGGGCAAGTTCATCCGTTTGATTGCCTTCATCAAGCCGTAAATCAAGTTGTAATGCTCCTCCAATTTTATCTATGCTTTTGATGATATCTTGAATTGGCTTCAAGGACTTCCCTGCAAAAATCCAACCCGCAATGAACATCATCCCAACCATCAAAAAACCGCCAATGATGAGCATCAGACCAAGATTTCTCTGTTCGCTACGTCCGTATTTATCCAAAGCAGAGGCAATAATAACCAAATTTTCTTTTCCATTATTATAGATTAAACCTAATACTTCATGGTCATCTTGTTGAAATGAAACTTCTTTTTCTTTACGAATTTGGCTAAATATATCAGGGTGAACCGTTAAATAGTCTGTTCCACTTTCATAAACTAATTTGTCTTTGCTGTCATACACCACAATTTCTTCTTGTGCTAAAACCGTCATTTGATTTTTATCCAATAATTTTAATAAATCAGGACTAATTTCTTCTTTACCAAATAGAATATCAGCCGATGTTAGTGCCTCCTCTCTTAAACGATTTTTAAATTCTTGTTGCCTGTTAAATTCATTTTCGAGATAAATTACAACGCAAAAAATGATAAGCAAAGTAGACACAATGCTTGAGAAAAGGAGCGTAAGTCGAGTTCTGATAGTCATAAATCAAAAATACAAGAAAGTAACCACTTGTATGAGATTAAAACATTAGAATTAGTTTAGATTTTATATAACTTATCTTTACCATTCAATTAAAAATCAAAAGAATGTCAAGACAAAATATACTTACAGGTTCGCCTTGGGAAGATAAAATGGGTTATTGCCGTGCCGTCAGAATCGGAAATATTATTGAAGTATCAGGTACAGTTGCCATCGTGGACGGTGAAAAAGTGAAAGCAGATGATGCTTATGCACAAACAAATAATATCATCGAACGTATTACAAAAGTGTTGGAAGAGGCAGGTGCAAGTCTAAATGATGTGGTAAGAACAAGGATTTTTACCACTGATATTGCTCAATTTGATAATATTGCTAAAGCTCACGGAGCGTATTTTAAAGATATTAGACCAACTACGGGAATATATGAAATAAGTAAATTAGTTTCTCCCGAATACATGATAGAAATTGAATTTACGGCTGTTATGTAACCCGATTCTCCAGAATCGGTAATTACTAAAAACGCAAAAAACCTCGCTCATGAGCGGGGCTTTTTTGTTCTGATTACAGACGTGTGATGTTAAAACGATGAACGTTGTAGAAAAGTTTTACGTTTGAAAAATAGTAAGATAGTTTTTCAATTAATACCGAAATATTTTAACCTTTACTAAAATCTCACTTTTAGCGATTTATGAAGCAACAAACCATTTATGAAGTCGCAGTAATTCCGATTGGTTCATTAAATACGATTCGACAGAAGGAGACGATTTATAATTACTTCTCAAATCTCAGCAAATGCCTTGACCAATTAAAATCGGCTTTGGCAATTAATGGTTGGGACTCGAAAATTAATTATACGGCTGTTTACAGAAGCATGAAAGAGAAAGGGAAATTTGTGGCAGAATTTAGTTTAGCAGGTAATAAGATTTTCAAAGTTACAATCACAACAAAAACCATAAATCCTGCCTTGACAATGTTAGGAATTGAAGAAAAACCTGTGTAACCCGAGCTGGACGGCATTCCGTTTCCGCATCGGAATAATGTAATTTTAAATCCGATGCGGAAACGGAGTGCCGTCCAGCTCGGGTTACAGATGTAAAAGAGCCTCTTGTTTCAATAACTCTTTATCAATCGGTACAACGCCCACCGACTCGCAAACCAATCCTCCACCTAAATTTGAAAGTCCTGCAATCAGCTCAGGCGAAAGCCCCAAAGCCAAGCAACAAGCAGCAATTGAAATAACGGTATCACCCGCACCTGATACATCCGCAATGGTACGTATGTGAGCGGGAATAGCTTTTTGTTCGTGCTTAAAATCAATATAAACGCCTCTTTCTGAGAGCGTTAAGAAAACTCCTCCTAATTCCAAGGTGTTTTTCAACATCGT
>JAYUIP010000502.1:0-2021 GCA_043765945.1 Arcicella sp. | reverse complement strand
ACAGTTGAAAAATGGAAGCAACCCGAAGAATGCAAAAATTGTGAAAATGAAAACCTGTTTACCCACTAAGAAATGAACCTAAGACTGAAATTTGGGAACATTGATAAATTTATTTTTTTCGCCATTTTGATAAGTTTAACGAAATAGGAATAGATGCCCAAAAAAATTAGAAGATTAACACAACCATTTCCATAAAAAAACCGTCTTTACAAAACCATGAAACACTTTTCCTTAGCAATACTCTTATCAATTTTTACATTTACTGCCACTTTTGCAACGCACATTGTGGGGGGTGAGATGGATTTGCAAGTGGTAAAGGGGCAAACAGGAATTACGCATCAATTCAATTTAAACCTTTATTTTGATGACATTAACGGTAATCCTGGTGCCGTAGACCGTGTTTTGACGGTTGGTTTTTTTAGGAAAAGAGATAATTTCATAATTGGTTATGTCGATGTACCTCTTGTGAACAATCGGTTAATTTCTTACACAAATCCCGCTTGTGTACAGTCAAATGCTGTCAGAACCCGCTTACTTCAATACAGTATTTTGCTTGATTTATCTGCCTTAGACGACCCGCAAGGCTATTATGTAGTGTGGGAGAGGTGCTGCCGAAATGGCGTAATTTCCAATATTCAAGTGCCTGGGGATGCAGGTTCGACTTTTTATCTTGAATTTCCGCCTCTAAGGTCAGGAATAAATACTTCTACTAACTCAACCCCAGCTTTCAAAACGCTTACTGGTGACTATATTTGTTTAAACCGCCCTTTCACTTTTGAATTTGGAGCCACCGATGCAGATGGTGATAGTTTGGTATATTCTTTGGCAACTCCCCTGAACGGTTACAGTTCTAAAGATGATAGAAATACTGCACCCTTACCACGTGGAAGTTCAAGTTATCCTTTGGTGAATTGGGGAAGTGGCTTTGGCGTAAATAATATTATGTCTGGACCAGTTCCTCTACGAGTAAATCCGAGAACTGGGCAATTAACCGTTACTGTCAATAAAGAAGGTCTCTACGTTTTCTGTGTATTGGTGGAAGAATACAGGAAAGGAATAAAAATTGGAGCAGTACGAAGAGATTTTCAGTTAAAAGCCATTGATTGCATTATCAATAATGCTCCAATAGCACTTTTTAAAGAAAAAGGAAAAAAAGATTTTTATTCTCCTTCAACGATTATTAGTTTTAAAGCTGGTGAAAAAAGATGTTTGACAATCTTGGAAACAGACCTTGATTTGAACCAGACCATTAACATGAAAATTGTTCCAATAAATTTTAAAACTACTCCAACAATTACGCCATCAACTTTATTAACATCTTCTGCAAAAGATACGTTGAGGGCAGAAGTTTGTTTTGATGATTGCACAGAATCAACCGATGGAAAGCCTTTGATTTTTGATGTAATTGCTTCTGATAATGGTTGTCCTCAACCGCTTACAAGTACGCTAAGAATGCAGGTTTACATTGAACCAAGACCCAATTTTGCTCCCGAAGTGAATACAGATTTACCCAATCAAAAAGGTGAAAGTCCATTAGGTAAATTGTTTAAATTTAATGTTTTAGGAATAGACAAAGACAATGATAATATTACAGTTACAGCGGTTGGACGTGGATTTAATCTTGCCCAAGCGGGTATGAGTTTTGCGGGTGGTTCAGGCATAGGAAAGCTGAGTTCTCCCTTCAATTGGACACCAATTTGCGACCCAAATAGAAAAACTGATTATATCGTAGATTTCATTTTAACGGATAATCGATGTGGTAAAAATTTAACTGATACCGTTTCGGTTGCCTTGAAGGCAATAGTTCCTTTCAGCGACCCACCAGAGGTAAAAACCAGTCTTTTGAAGAATGAAATTGAAGTTATTTTGGATGGAACTGAACCTCAACCCATTAATTTTGATGTGATTTCAACGGATGTAAATTTAGACCCTTTGAAATTATTTGCCCAACCAAAAGGCTTTGATTTGAAGTCTGTAAATATGACTTGGACGGATAAAGATGGCGTAGCAAAAATCATAAA
>JAYUIP010000501.1:0-2021 GCA_043765945.1 Arcicella sp. | reverse complement strand
CAATTCTATTTATCCTATCATTTTATATCGTTTATCCTATCATTTTGATAGGATTTTTGTAGTTTTGTGATAGGATAAAGCTCAAAATTTATAAATTTGAGGCTCAAAAATATACTTATTTGAGCTTTATTTTATAGATTTGTGAGCTTTAAATTTACAAAAATGTTAGATACCAACGAACAATCAATTATAGATTTCTTAAAAGTAAACCAAGGCGTTTCTTCCAAAGAGATTCACGAATCAATGGTTTCATCGGCAAGTTATGCAACCGTGAAACGTACATTGGCTAAACTTGTATTGCAAAATTTCATTAATACGAAAGGGCAAAGAAAAGCTACAAAATATCATGTATCAAAGGCTTATGAAGTGCTTTCTTCGGTAGATTTGGATAAATATTATTCCTTCGAGGTTGATGAGAGGAAAATTAAAAAGCAATTTAGTTTTGACTTGATACGGGTGATTTTGAGCGAAATAGATTTATTTACCAAAGAAGAATTAACGAAACTGAATGCCTTGCAAAATCAATTTGAAAGCAATGTTAAAGAACTTTCAGAGGCTTCCTATAAAAAAGAGTTTGAACGATTAGCGATTGATTTGAGTTGGAAATCGTCTCAGATTGAAGGTAATACTTATTCGTTGCTTGAAACAGAACTACTTTTGAAAGAAAAACAAACGGCTTCGGGCAGAACAAAAGATGAGGCTATTATGCTACTTAACCATAAAGATGCTCTTGATTTTATCCTGGAAAACCCTGATTATTTGATTCCACTTTCATTATCAAAAATTGAGGATATTCATAAAATTTTGATAAAAGAATTGGGAGTTGATAAGAATTTAAGAAAGCGAAAAGTGGGTATTTCAGGCACAAATTACGTTCCGCTTGATAATGAATTTCAAATCAAAGAAGCTGTTATTTCAATGTGTGATTTGATAAATACAAAGGAAAATATTTTTGAAAAAGCACTCTTAGCTTTATTGTTAGTGTCTTACATTCAACCATTTATGGATGGAAACAAGCGAACTGCCCGAATTTTGAGTAATGCCATTTTGATAAATTATCAGTACTGCCCAATTTCTTTCAGAACCGTTGATGCCCTTGAATATAAGAAAGCAATGCTCTTGTTTTATGAGCAAAACAATGTTTCACGGTTCAAGGAAATATTTATTACGCAATTTGAATTTGCCGTTCAAACGTATTTCTGATTTCTCAATGCTCATTTCCTCAAATTTTTCACCTGTTTTTTCAACCCATCAATTTCCTTTTGCTGTTGAATGGTATAAAGCGTCAATTCCTCCACTTTTTCCAATAATTTCGATAGCATTACATCCATGCCTACGCCTTTTTTCACAACTTCGCTGGCGGAGGGAACGTTGGGTAAATGTCCATTTGCTTGAATATATTTTTCTAACTAACTGATTTTCAATAGTTTACATTCTTTTTCAAAGACTTTGTCCGACCATTGACTTTCAGTTTTGTATTTTATCTTGAAATGACTCAACACGGGCGTATTGTCGGGGTCGATGGTCAAGAATGGCTCTTTGTTTATTTCGATTAAAGATTGATTTGTGGAAGCCACAAAATTGAGATTACCCTTCAAGCGAAATGCTCCACGCACATCCAAACGGGCTTGTGGATTACCAGTACCGATGCCCACCTTCACGAGCGAAGTATCGCCCAAGACTAAACCATCGTCCACCGCCACTTCGGCATTATAGCCAATGGCGGAAGCTCGTTGCAATGAATTTTGATTTATGCCTACGCCACCTGCGTAGCGACCAAAGTATGAGGCAGTTTGGGCGAAACAAAAGCCCCCTAACCCCCAGAGGGGAAATAAAAGTACGAGTGTGATTAGTGATTTTTCATAGTTTTTTAATTTTTTTTACAAAATTAGTCAGTCTGTTTCTTCAAAAGAATACCTCTTGGGAGGTAGTTTTAGTTGAGTTTCCAACTGAATTTCATATTTGACTTTCCTTTCTGTAATTCTTTTACTTCAAAACTTTCCTTCGTTTTGTTAGTAATA
>JAYUIP010000500.1:0-2022 GCA_043765945.1 Arcicella sp. | reverse complement strand
TTGATATGGATAATTTGGGATAATATTTTGGTACATGAATTAAACCATCTTTAAACAATGTCGAAAAATCAAGAATAGAGTCGAAAAATAATGCCCATGAAAATAAATATTCTTAAAATATGAGATAATCAAAATATTCTTTTTAGATTTGAGAACCTAAGAAACGTAAACAAAGCAATATGTCAGTAATGACGTTATACTTCGTTTACGTTTCTTTTTTTCAAATAGTATCAGTTTAAATTTTTTAACAATTAATCGAAAACATTTATGAGAAAATTTACCGCTATCATTTTTTTCTTTGGTTTAAGTTTATCGCTTGCATTTGCTCAAAATGAAAATGCCAAGAAGGAAGAAAAAAATTCAGACAACAAAACCGCCACTTTTGTTGAGTTTAGTAATGCTGGGAAAAAACCAGAAGCCTCCGCTAAACAGGTTCTGAAAGATTATTTTAAGACTACGGGCAATCATGATTTCCAAGAAATGAAAAAAGAAAATGATGCGATGGGTTACAGTCACGCCAGACATCAACAGTATTTTAGGGGAATTAAGGTTGAAAACGGAATGTATGTTACTCACGCAAGAGGAGGAATGATTGAAACTATGAGTGGAGATTTTGTGCCAATTGATGATAATTTCAATATAAAGCCCTCATTATCAGAACAAAATGCTTTGGCAAGTGCCGTCAGTTCAGTTGGAGCAAAAGAGTATATGTGGGAAACCGAAGATGCTGCTGAGTATTATACTAAAACAAAAGGAAAATACACTCCACAGGGTGAATTAGTGATTGTGGAAAATTTCAAAGCGAGCAATAATGCCAGCAAAATAATTCCCCATTTGGCTTATAAATTTGACATTTATTCGACGCAACCTTTAAGTAGAGCCAGTATTTATGTAGATGCCACATCGGGAGAAATTTTATTAGTAAATCCTATCATTCATCACGTTGCAGCAACGGGTACTTTGGCAACCAGATTTTCGGGTAGTCTTCCTGCAAAAACTGATTTGAGTTCGGGTAAATATCGTCTCCGTGACTACACTCGTGGACTTGGTATTGAAACATTTAATTTGAGAAAAGGTACTTCTTACAGCAGAGCCATAGATTTTACGGATGTTGACAATAATTGGACGGCAGCAGAATTTAACAACGTAAATAAGGATAATGCCGCTTTTGATGTTCATTTAGGATTACAAAATACGTACGATTATTTCAAAAATGTATTAGGCAGAAACAGCTATGATAACAATAATAGCAAAATGAAGGCTTATGTTCATTACTCATCAAACTATGTAAATGCGTTTTGGGATGGTTCAAGAATGACTTACGGAGATGGTAACGGAACCACTTTTGATCCGCTGACTTCGCAAGATGTAACCTCGCATGAATTGGGTCATGGGGTTTGTCAATTTACTGCCAATTTGGTTTACTCAAACCAATCAGGAGCGTTGAATGAGGCATTTAGTGATATTTGGGGTGCTTGTGTGGAGTTTGCTTATTTCCCAACCAAAAAGACTTGGTATGTAGGTGATGATTTTGATTTAGCGGCTCGTAAAGGATTCAGAAATATGCAAAATCCGAATGAATTTGGTCATCCAGATACTTATTTAGGTACATACTGGTACACTGGAACGGCTGATAATGGGGGTGTGCATAAGAACAGTGGCGTATTGAATTATTGCTTTTATTTATTGACGACGGGAGGTTCTGGCACGAACGATATTGGCAGTGTTTTTAATGTTGCAAGTTTAGGAATTACAGATGCGGCGAAGATTTTTTATCGGGCAGAATCAGTTTACATGACGAGTTCAACCAATTATGCAGGAGCAAGAACGGCTTGTATTCAGGCAGCAAAAGATTTGTATGGTGTGGGTTCGGCTCAAGAAATTTCAACGACAAATGCCTTTTATGCAGTGGGAGTGGGAGCAGCTTATCCAGTAGTTGTTGTAACATCATTGGCTCCTCCAACCGAACTTCAAAATACCGCTGTAACTGAAAATACGTTCACTTCTTCGTGGAAACCTGTG
>JAYUIP010000499.1:0-5862 GCA_043765945.1 Arcicella sp. | reverse complement strand
CATATTTAATTGGAATTGGTCGCTTGCTTTCAAGAAATTTGGCTTCAAAATGAGTGAAAAAGTAAGATTTTCGCCCGTACTTGCTTCCCATGAATTCCCACGTTGTCCACGACCCGCCGTTTGGTTATCGGTAATAATGACCGTTCCTTCAAAAACCATGTTCTCCGACTGAATTATTTGAGCGGCAATATCGTTAGTTGAATGACAGCTTGGCAGATATTTAATTAATTTGCCAGTAAATAATGTATTGGGTTGAATATTGTACAAGGTTATTGTGTAATTTTATAGTCCGAAATTTTTCTTGCAAGATATAAAAATATAGTTGTCAAAATTCAATAAGATTTCGTAAATTAAATTTTTGGAACATCATTCTAAGAATTCTTGATTCAAATTAAATAAATGACAGAAGTAAAGACAAAAAGAGAGATCAGTTCAGAAGAACTTAGCCAATTGGTGGTGAAAGGTATGCAGGAAAGAAAGGCATCAAATATTGTGGTGATGGACATGAGAAAAGTAAAAAATGCTTTTACTGATTATTTTGTAGTAGCATCAGGTACATCAGACACACAAGTTGAGGCAATTGCAGAGTCAGTGGATAAAGAGGTTTGGGAAGCAACTCGCAACAATCCAAGAAGCACTGAGGGCAAAGCAAATCGAGAGTGGATTTTAGTTGATTATTACGACGTAATTGTTCACGTTTTCAAGAAAGATCGCCGTGAGTTCTACAAATTAGAAGAATTATGGGGAGATGCTGAGTTCACTTATATTGAGGATTAGTTATCGGTTGATAGTTATTAGTTACTGGTTAAGTAGCATCATTTCATTTAATAAATATTTTGAATGTATTGATTTTTACTAATAACTAATTACAAATAACCAGTAACTATTAGCAAAAAACCACTCAAAAACTCATCTTACCACTCCTCATGAAAAGAGTAGATAAAAAACAAAATTATTAATTAGTACGTTTTACTAAAACAGATTTGAGGCAATCTAAAAGTCATTAGGAATTTAATTATACTAAAAGATACCTAACAACAAAACCTAACACCTCAAAAATTACTTATATAGAAATGGCAGAAAATAATAGTGAAGATAAGAAACCTCAGGGTTTTCCAAAACGTCGTTCAACGACTCCTGGAAATGGTTTTCAAGGTTGGTTAGTGATAGGATTAGTGATTGCTCTAATAAGTATCTACTTTTTAAGTAAGACTCATGTCCTTCCAAAAATTGATCAGACAAAGTATGAACAAATGGTTTTGAATAAGGAAATTTCTAAAATAGCGATTCTGAAAGGAAAAGAAGTTGTAGAACTTACGCTTAAAAAAGAATTTTTAGGAAATTACAAGACCGAATTGAGTGATCAACCAAACGCAGTTGTGAATCAGAATGCAGGTCCTCATTTCGAAAAAGAAATTATTTCTTCGGATGATTTTGTGAGAGAATTGAATGAATTACAGAAAGATATTCCCCGCCCCGACCGTGTTACACCAACGGCAGAAGAGCGTTATGGAATCTTAGAATTCTTGATGGGACCAGGATTTTTCATCCTTTTCTTCGTGGCAATTTATTTCATGTTCTTCCGTATGGGAGGTGCAGGTGGACCAGGAGGGCAAATTTTCAACATTGGTCGTTCGAAAGCAACTTTGTTTGATGGCGATGCGAAAGTGAAAACTACCTTTAAGGACGTTGCAGGACTTGACGAAGCCAAAGAAGAGATTGAAGAAATTGTTGAGTTTTTGAAACAACCAAAGAAATTTACAGATTTAGGTGGGAAAATTCCGAAAGGAGCCTTATTAGTAGGACCTCCTGGAACGGGTAAAACCCTTTTGGCAAGAGCCGTAGCGGGTGAGGCGGGCGTTCCGTTCTTCTCATTATCAGGTTCAGATTTTGTGGAAATGTTCGTAGGTGTGGGTGCGGCTCGTGTGCGTGATTTGTTCAAGCAAGCGAAAGAAAAAGCACCATGTATTATTTTTATTGACGAAATTGATGCCGTGGGTCGTTCTCGTGGACGTGGTGCAATGCCTGGTTCAAACGATGAACGTGAGAATACTCTGAATTCGTTGTTAGTTGAAATGGATGGTTTCGGAACTGATTCTGGAATTATTATCATGGCAGCAACCAACCGTCCAGATGTTTTAGACCCAGCTTTATTGCGTCCGGGACGTTTTGATAGAACAATTTCAGTTGATAAACCAGATATTATTGGCCGTGAAGCGATTTTCAAAGTACACTTGAAACCATTGAAATTAGCGGCTGACATTGATCCAAAAGAATTGTCGGCACAAACGCCAGGTTTTGCGGGTGCTGAAATTGCCAATGTTTGTAACGAAGCGGCTTTAATTGCGGCACGTCGCAATAAAACAGCTGTTGATATGAAAGATTTTCAAGAGGCAATGGATAGAGTAATTGGTGGTTTGGAGAAGAAGAATAAGTTGATTTCGCCCGAAGAAAAGAAAATCGTTGCCTATCACGAAGCGGGTCATGCTGTGGCAGGTTGGTTCTTGGAACACGCAAATCCTTTGGTAAAAGTAACAATTGTGCCACGTGGAATTGCCGCCTTAGGTTACGCTCAATATTTACCGAAAGAACAATTTTTGTATCGTACTGAACAATTGATTGATGAAATGTGTGTGACTTTGGGTGGTAGAGTTTCGGAGGATATTATCTTTGGAAAAATTTCAACGGGAGCTCAAAATGATTTGGAACGCATCACGAAATTGGCTTACAGTATGGTGACGGTTTATGGAATGAACGATAAATTGGGTAATGTTTCCTTTTATGATTCAAAAGGTGGAGACGGTTATAATTTCAATAAACCATATTCTGAACAAACTGCCCGTGAAATTGATGAAGAAGCACGTAAAATTATTGCGTCGGCGTATGAACGTACAAGGGCTTTGTTGAGTGACAAACAAGATAAATTAGAGATTTTAGCTCAGGAATTATTGGTAAAAGAAGTTCTTTTCCAAAGTGATTTAGAGCGTTTAATTGGACCAAGACCATTTGAGCAATTAACAACGTATCAGGAGTTTACCAGAAACGAAGATAAGAAAGCGGCAGAATTAGAGAAAGCGACCAAAGAAGCAGAAGAGGCTTTGCCAGCGAGTTAAGTTTCAATGATAAGATTATAAAAAGCCCTGTTCAATGATTTGGACGGGGCTTTTTCTTTTGGACACAGAGTTAAATGAGTTTTCACAAAGTAAAAATAAGTAGATAATAATTTTAAAAAAAACTCTGCGAAACTCCGTGAAAACTTGGTGAAACTCTGTGACCAACATCTTATTTCAAAAACAAAATATTCCTTTTTAAACCCTCAAACTTCGTCCGCTTTAAAGGAGATTTTTTGAAGATTTCTTTAAAAACTTCTTCGGTTACTTCCTCCCAATCTTTGTTCGTAAACTTCTCTAAATCAGGGTTTAAATTGAATTGAGGCTCATGATGTGGTTTTGAAAAGCGATTCCAAGGACAAACATCTTGGCAAATATCACAACCAAAAGCCCAATTTTTGAATTGTCCACTTACGTCAATTGGAATATTCTCTTTTAATTCTATCGTAAAATAACTAATACATTTTGATCCATCTACCACAAAAGGTTCAACGATTGCCTCGGTTGGACAAGCATCTATGCAACGAGTACAAGTACCACAATAATCTTTAATTTCATGGTCGTATTCTAATTCCAAATCAACAATTAATTCGGCAATAAAAAAGAAACTTCCCTGTTGTTTATTGATAAGATTTGAATGTTTTCCTACCCAACCCAAACCTCCTTTTTTCGCCCAAACTTTATCCATCACAGGGGCAGAATCTACGAAGGCTCTTCCACCCACTTCACCAATTTCTTGGTGAATAAAACTTAGTAATTCTTTTAGTTTTTCTTTTACAACGTAATGATAATCAGCACCGTAAGCATATTTTGAAATTTTAATATCATCTTCTCCTTCGGGTAATTTGTGTGCTGGATAATAATTAAAAAGCAAGGAAATTACTGATTTTGCATCATCCACTAAAAGCCGTGGGTCGAGGCGTTTGTCGAAATGATTTTCCATATATTGCATCTTACCGTGTTGATTAGATTTGAGCCAATTTTCTAATCTTGGGGCTTCTTCTTCCAAAAAACCAGCTTTTGAAATACCACAAAAATCAAAGCCTAATTCGTGGGCTTTTTGCTTGATTTCTTGGGAGTATTTTGTTTGATTCATGGAACGCAGATGACGCAGATGCCTTCGGCAACGCAGATTTACGCAGATTTTTTCTTATGTACTGCAAATTAGTATTTTGCAAAATTACCACTAATCACTCGCTCATCTTTGAAATTTTCAACAATTTCTTCGTAATTTCGAGAAAACCAAAACTCATGAATTCAGAAAATATTCTCCAAAATCTTCAAGCAAAAGGCATTATTTCGATTGAACAAAGTAACGTTATTTCGGAATATGAAAAGACAAAACCATTTTCACTTCACTATGAATTACGGACGCTTTTGTACTTAGGAATTACTTTGCTGACGGGTGGTTTAGGCGTGTTAGTTTACCAAAATTTGGATACAATCGGTCATGAAATTATCGTGGCTTTTATTGCCGTCATTACCTTAACTTGCTTTGGTTTTGCCTTCTGGAAACGGGAGGATTTCACGTGGGAGGAAGTAAAAAATCCGCATCATTTTTCAGATTTTGTGCTTTTATTGGGGTGTACTTCTTTTTTAATTTTGGAAGGTTATTTGCAATTTCAGTATGATTTATTTGGCTTGAAATATGGTTTAGTTACATTCATTCCCGCTATTTTGTTCTTTTTCTGTGCTTATTCCTTTGATCATCGGGGTGTGCTTTCAATGGCAATTACGGCTTTTGCCTCGTGGGTGGGCGTAAATATTGCTCCGTTTACCGTCTTAGAAAAAAACAATTTTTCAGCTCCAAATTTTTTGATTACTGCCATAGTTTTAGGATTAGTTTTATCGGGTATGGGGCTAATCTCGGAATATAAAAATCTTAAAAAACATTTCTCTTTTACCTATCTTTTATTAGGGAGTAATTTGACTTTAATTGCCGCTTTGACAAGTATGGTCAGTCATACAAATTGGTTTATTTATACCTTGATTTCCTTGGTTTTATGCGTGGGATTATTCTTGTACGCTCGCAAAACGCAGTCTTATATTTTTCTTTTAATGGGAACAATTTATGGGTATATCGCCTTGACGTATTCGCTTTTCAAACTCGCAGGATTTATTGATGAAGATTTTATGTATATGTTTGCGATGTATTATTACTTGCTTTCGGGTGTTGCCGTAATTGTATTTTTGATGAAAATAAAGAAGATTCTTCGCATATAAGAAAAGGTTTAAGGAGGAAAGGAGGCAGGAAAATGACTACAATCAAAGGATATGAGACTTTCAAAATTCTCTACTGTTTACAGTTCTGCTGTCTCCTTTAATCCATTCCTCCTCAGTTTTAGAGTTGATAAAAAACCCGCTTCACTCGTTCGCTCACACTCGTAAGAATTTCGTAGGCAATTGTGTTGATTTTAATGGCTAACTCCATTATTTTCAAGTCATTACCGAAAATAATTACCTCATCTCCTTCTTCCACGTGCGGTATGTCCGTAATATCTACCATGGTCATATCCATACAAACGTTTCCTATTACTTTACAGCGATGCCCATGAATTAAAACTTCACCAATTCCTCTACTAAATCTGCGGTCATATCCATCGGCATATCCAATGGCAATTGTTGCCGATTTTGTATCTCTCGTTAATTCCCCTTTTCGTCCATAACCCACTGTTTCAGAGGATTTTACGTGCTTAATTTGAGAAATAACGGTTTTCAAAGTTCCCACGGTCATTAAGTTTTCTTGGTCTTC
>JAYUIP010000498.1:0-2028 GCA_043765945.1 Arcicella sp. | reverse complement strand
TGTTTTATGGTTGATTAACGTTACTCAAAGAAAAACGTAGAGCTTTTACAACAGCCCTACGTTTTTTAATTTATCTTCTAAATACTCAATATATCGTTTCTGCTCCTGATTGATGAAATCCTTCTCTGAAATTCGTTTATCTTTTTCTTCCATTAATAATTTACACCAATCATCTCCACTGATGTGAACTACATTGTGATTGTCGTGTGCATTGTTTATCGTATTCTCAATCGTCATTCCATTCAACTTTTGGAAAATTTCCGTTTTGTCTTTTCCAGTTGCTTTTGCTATTTTTTCAATGTCTTCCATATCAATTTTCTTTTTACCGTTTTCCATTCTGTTGTAGGTTGGTTGGCTTTTGCCGATGCTGAACGCCATGCTTTCTTGTGAATGCCCTGATTCGTTTCGTAAATCTCGTAAAAAATCTTGTGTATCTTTCATTTTGTAGTAATAATTAAGCTGAGTTTATAGTAAAAATATAGAGTTTTTGTGATAAGATAAAAATAAAACTGATTAAGTGAATAATATTACTTGTTTTATGAATAGGATTATTTGGAAAGTGGATAAGGAACTTCTGGAAAATGATCAATATTTGTTGCGTTAATCTTATAAAATAATGTAATCTATGAAATTAAAATGACTTTAAATATCAGTAATTCTTAGAATTACCTTATTGAATTAATTAAGGTGCCTCAGACTTTTTCTGGGACAGGGTTAAACTAAATCCCCCTAATACAAAAGAGATTTTAAATACTTTAATCTGCTGTAACTATGTCAAATCACCAAAATCCGTTAAAATCAATTCTGATTTTAATGCTCGCAATTTTTCTGTTTGTTCCGTTTGCTTGCGAACAAACAATAGACCCCCTTCAAGATGAAGAATTAATCAAGATTTCTCAGGAAGAGTACGCAAGACCAACAAAAAATTCACGTTTAAATGGTAATGTTTATGAGAAATTTACACCAAAGTGGGAAGAATCTGAGGTAATAGACCTTAAAAATGGGGGCAAAATAGTAATGGCTCCCTTAAAAAGTTCTTTAAATGTAACCTACTCCAATGAATTGGGTTTCTCTCGAAAATTAGTTGTAGAGTTTGATAAGCGAATGAGTATCAAAAGTACTGAAATTTTAGAAATTGTTGGTACTCCTGATTTTGTAAAAAATAATAAAAAGTTAATTATTGAAAATAGGAACGAAAATGAAATTAAAGATTTTGAAGGAGGAGTGGTAATAAGTGACGTAAATTACACAACTCATGATGGAAAAGCGTTTAACAGAGGCAAGAAAAATGGTATAGCCAAAATTGCTAATAAAGAGAAAGGTGCAAGGAAAATGTTTTATTGTGTTGATTGGTATTGGGTATCTAATGGAAATTGGACATATCTTTACACTACTTGCGAAGCTGGTAGTGAAGGCGGCGGTGGCGGCGGCGGTGGTGGCGGAGAAGAAGAAAATGGGGATGAGAATCTCAAATGTAAACCCTGTACACCAGTTCCAGCAGGGGGAACTGCATATGAATATCATAGTGAAGCGGCTGGTAATGACCCGCACTATGGAATGCCAAATCACACACATCACTTTAGAATGAACCAAAGCCCCACAAATAAAGGGTGCAAGTGTGGATGGACGAGAGATTATATTCATCCAACTGAGGGATTTTCTCCTTTACCTGGCGAAATACCTGTATCTCAATCAGGAGGGGGTGGAGTATATTAATTTTCAATCCAACAAATAAACATTATGAATTACCATAACACTACTAAAAAAGTAAAATTAGGGGACACTGTTGAAGTTAATTTCATGGGAAATATACCCAAATTAGCAAAAATAACTAATTTAGTTTCTCCAAATACGCAAAATGCTATTGATTGGTCACTTCCCAAAGGAGGTGTCATAATTGAAGGAGATGAGTTAGGAATGATTATGTGTGAATCATTAGAAAATGATGAAGATGTTAAATTTGTAGAAAGAGGTAAAATAAATTAGGTGGATATGGAAAATTTAAATTTCAAGTTAATTTTAAAAGCA
>JAYUIP010000497.1:0-2028 GCA_043765945.1 Arcicella sp. | reverse complement strand
GTATGAACTATCGAAGAACCTTATTTTTTATTATTTTTGTAAAAATGAATTTTAATCTTAAATTTTATGAGAGCCGTTTTAAGTGTTAATACAAATATTCAGCTAAATTTTAATCAAATAGCGAATTTAGCCAAGCAATTGCCCAAAAAGCAAAAAGCAAAATTAGTTACTATTTTAGCCAAAGAAACAGACGAAGAAGAAATTACGAAGGCTGAATTAGTAGCCCAAATCAAAGAAGGTTTGGAAGAAGTGAAACTTTATAAAGAAGGGAAAAAGCAATTAAGAACCTTAAAAGAATTTTTAGCGGATGTATAAAATTATTCCCTCAGAAAGATTTGAGAAATCTGCCAAAATATTACTCAAAAAGTATAAATCTTTAAGCCGTGAACTTTTAGAACTTGGCGATGAATTAGCTGAAAATCCAATTTTGGGTAGTCCCCTTGGCAAATCATGTTACAAAGTTCGTCTTGGTATTGAGAGTAAAGGCAAGGGCAAAAGTGGCGGGGCAAGAGTTATTACCTATGTCGTTACGGAGGATGAAGAAATAATTTTATTGACCATCTACGATAAAAAAGAAAGAGATAACTTATTGCCTAATGAATTGGATGAATTGCTTGGAGAATTGTAGTAAATGCTTAATCAGTAACTTGTAATCAATTCAAACTCCTCAAAACCAGTATTTTAATGCAAAAAATAAACAAAATCTTAATCGCCAATCGTGGTGAAATTGCCTTGCGAGTGATGCGTACTGCCCGTGAGATGGGCATTCAAACCGTTGCCATATTTTCAGAAGCAGATAGAAATTCTCCTCACGTGCGTTTTGCCGATGAAGCCGTATGCGTGGGACCTTCGCCCTCGAATCAATCCTATCTTTTAGGTGATAAAATTATTCAAATTTGTAAAGATTTAAACGTTGATGCCATTCACCCTGGCTATGGTTTTTTATCTGAAAATGCAGATTTTTCAAGGAAAGTATCTGAGGCTGGGTTAATTTTTATTGGACCTTCGCCCGAAAGTATTGAGTTGATGGGCGATAAATTAACCTCTAAACATACCGTTGCCAAATACAACATTCCGATGGTACCAGGTACGCCCGATGCCGTGACGGACAGAGTTGAAGCCAAGCAAAAATCAAAGGAGATTGGTTATCCAGTTTTGATTAAAGCCTCTGCTGGAGGTGGTGGGAAAGGTATGCGAGTGGTAGAGAATGAAGCGGACTTTGATGAGCAAATGGATAGAGCCGTTTCAGAGGCAATTACGTCTTTTGGGAATGGTGCTGTTTTTATTGAAAAATATATCACTGCCCCAAAACATATTGAGATTCAGGTACTTGGCGATAAACACGGAAACGTTGTTCACCTTTTTGAAAGAGAATGTTCAATTCAAAGACGACATCAAAAAGTGGTTGAAGAAGCTCCTTCTGCCGTACTAACGCCCGAGATTCGGGAGGCGATGGGACAATGTGCTGTAATGGTAGCAAAGGCTTGTAATTATTTTGGGGCAGGAACGGTTGAGTTCATTGTGGATGAAAATTTGGATTTCTTTTTCTTAGAAATGAATACTCGTCTGCAAGTGGAACATCCCGTAACTGAGATGATTACTGGCATAGATTTAGTGAAGGAAATGATATGGATTGCGGAAGGGAAACCGATTTCATTCAAGCAAGAAGATTTAAAAATCAATGGTCACGCCATGGAAATTCGGGTTTGTGCCGAAGACCCTCGCAATAATTTTTTGCCAGATGTTGGAACGCTTCATACTTATGTGCGTCCGCAAGGAAATGGCGTACGGGTGGATGATGGATTTGAGCAAGGCATGGACATCCCAATCTATTATGACCCCATGATTGCCAAATTAATTACTTATGGTAAAGACCGTAATGAAGCCATTGAGAAAATGATTCGGGCAATTGATGAATATAAAATCTCAGGTATTGAGACGACCTTACAATTCTGTAAATTCGTGATGAAGCATGAGGCTTTTATTTCTGGAAATTTTGATACACGATTTATTGGGCTTTATTTTACC
>JAYUIP010000496.1:0-2032 GCA_043765945.1 Arcicella sp. | reverse complement strand
GAGTTTATTCCAATTAATGGCGTTGTTTTACCGATTCAAACCATTTATTTGGATGCCATTGAAGGCGGACGAGTTGAAGAACTTTATGTGGAAGATGGTGCGATGATGAGGAAAGGTCAGCCGATTATGAAAATGGCAAATACGGATTTGGAATTGTCTTTGGCTAATCAAGAAACTTCCGTTTTTGGACTACAAACGCAAATGCAATATACCCGCAATTTGGCGGCTCAGGCAACGATTCAATACCAAAATTCACAGGCAGATATTGATAATGGCGTGGCAGAGGCAGAACGTCTTTTCAAGTTGAACGAAAGATTATACCGTGAAAAAGTAATTTCTGAACAGGAATATAAAATTTCGCTGAATGCTTATAATTACCAAAATCGTAGAAGGAAATTGGTTTCTCGGACGTTAGAACAAGATTCTGTGACAACTAACCAGCAAATAAATCAGATGCGTGAAACCATCAAACGCAATCAAACCACGTTGGCTTTGATGCGGAAGAAGGCGGAGGATTTAATCGTAAAAGCTCCCGTAGATGGGCAATTGACTTCAAGAAATGCGGAGGTTGGGGAATTGAAAACTCGTGGACAAAGACTGGGTCAGATTGATGTATTGAGCGGTTTTAAGGTTCGGGCAGATATTGATGAACATTATATTTCAAGGGTTTTCATCGGTTTGACGGGTGAGTTTACCATTTCAGATAAGACGTATAAATTGAAAGTAAAAAAGGTTTATTCACAGGTTACGAACGGACGTTTTCAAGTGGATTTGGAGTTCGTGGGAACACCTCCAAGCAATGTTCGGAGAGGACAAACGCTTCAAGTACGTCTTTCATTAAGTGATGATACGCAGGCGATTCTACTATCAAAAGGCGGTTTTTACCAACAAACGGGCGGTAATTGGATTTTTAAAGTAAATGAAAACGGTACGAAGGCATACAAAGTTGATATTCAATTAGGCAGACAAAATCCAGAGTTTTATGAGGTGATGGGCGGTTTGAAAGTGGGGGATAAAGTGGTGACGAGTAGTTATGAGAATTATGGGGAAATGCAGGAATTGGTGATTAAAAACAAAGCCCCCTAACCCCAAGAGGGGGAACTTTGGATACCGCCTTTTCTCAAACTTATAGAATAAACTTAACGCAAGTAATCAAAAAAATTAATCTTAAACAAACGCTTGTCCCAGCGTTCCCCCTCTGGGGGTTAGGGGGCTTCTTATCATGTTAAAAATAACCGATTTAGAAAAAATCTATCGCACCGAAGACATCGAAACGATAGCACTCAACAAAATATCTGTCGAGGTAAAAGATGGTGAATTCGTTGCCGTCATGGGACCTTCGGGTTGTGGAAAATCCACGCTTTTGAACATCGTTGGACTGTTGGACGATGCCGATACGGGTAGTTTCAAATTTAATGCTGAGGAAGTGATTTCTTACAACGAAAGAAAGCGTGCCGACCTCCGAAAACGCAACATTGGATTTGTGTTTCAGTCTTTCAATTTGATCGACGAACTCACGGTGTATGAGAACGTTGAGTTACCATTGTTGTATCTGGGAATTGATGCCGATGAACGTAAAAAGCGAGTTGAAGCGGTCTTGGAAAAGGTACAAATCATGCACCGCCGCAACCATTTCCCACAACAATTATCGGGTGGACAGCAACAGCGTTGTGCCGTAGCTCGTGCGGTGGTGAACAATCCAAAGCTAATTCTTGCCGATGAACCAACAGGTAATTTGGACTCGAAAAACGGGAATGAAGTAATGGAATTATTGACCGATTTGAACAGTAATGGAACAACTGTTGTGATGGTTACGCACTCGGAACATGATGCGAGATATGCACACAGGATTATACGGATGTTGGATGGTCAAGTAGTTATGGAGAATGTGCTGACATAAAAAGCCCCCTAATCGAAGCGTCGAACCGTCCCAGAGGGGGAATTTTGCACATAATTTTATTCATAGTAAAAAACCTCTAATATTATTTTATCACAATTTTAAGACCCGCTTCCTCGGCGAATTCCCCCTTTG
>JAYUIP010000495.1:0-2038 GCA_043765945.1 Arcicella sp. | reverse complement strand
TCTTTTTCATGTTAAAAATTTATAATGTAAGTATTTGGACAATTTTAATAAGTAGTCGTATGGATTTAAACGACGTTTCGTATTTGTGTAAATGCCTGATGATCAACTGGTTGTTTCACTAATCCCCAACGCCTAAATCCTAACCCCTACTTATTAAAGATTAATCCCTTTTTGCCACGGAATGAAATCATCTTGACCAGATATTTGGGCTTTTGTTTGGAATTTTCCACTTGCCAAATCAATACAATATTCAAGCAATTCTTCGGCAGTTTGTTCAATGGTTTTTTCACCCTCAATGACAGCTCCACAGTCGAAATCTATGATGTCAGGCATCTTATTTACCAATTTTGTGTTGTTCGAAATTTTTACAACGGGACAAATTGGATTGCCCGTGGGCGTGCCTAAACCCGTGGTAAAAAGTATGATGGTGGAACCAGCCGCCGCTTTGCCAGTGGTTGCTAAAACATCATTCCCTGGCGTGCAGACTAAATGCAATCCAGCTAATTTGGAAGTTTCTGCATAATCCAAAACATCAACAATTGGGGCTATACCGCCTTTTTTTGCCGCTCCCGCAGATTTTATGGCATCGGTAATGAGTCCGTCTTTGATGTTCCCAAAAGATGGATTCATGTCAAAACTTTCGCCAAAACTTGTGGCTAAATTGGAGTAATTCCGCATTAAATTTTCAAATTTTAAGGCTTTTTCTTCCGTTACGCAGCGATTGATGAGTTCTTGTTCGACCCCGCACAATTCTGGAAATTCCGCCAGATACGTGTTTCCACCCAAAGCCACTACCAAATCCGACAAATGTCCCAAAACGGGATTAGCCGAAATACCCGAAAAACCATCCGAACCACCACATTTTAGTCCAATATTTAATTTAGACAATGGTGCAGATTGACGAATAAGTTTATTTGCTTCAATAAGTCCTTTGAAAGTTGCTTTGATAGCGGCT
Organism: Arcicella sp.; assembly: GCA_043765945.1. Classification (GTDB taxonomy): domain Bacteria; phylum Bacteroidota; class Bacteroidia; order Cytophagales; family Spirosomataceae; genus Arcicella. The sequence continues at coordinate 1,083 of JAYUIP010000495.1, read as the reverse complement.
GAAAGCATCTCGAATTCTGTTCCGTAGGTTTGTTGGTCAAAATAAAGTAGTGGCTTATCAAAATTTACGTTTCTGATTTTGATAGCGTCTTCCAAGTCACTCAATTGCGTTTTTTGACAACCTAAACTTAATACCGTGATACCAGCAACGTTGGCATTATTGGCATAAGCCGCAAAAAGGGCTGCCAATCTATCAGCATCTGCATTTGAGCCACCACAACCCATCTCGTGCGTTAAGAATTTAATACCATCAATCCTCTGAAAAGTCTTATATTTTTCAACCTTATTATTGGGTTGAATTGCTTCATAGTTATTTATAGCCTCAAAATCAGCTTTAATTTCCAATTGTACTAAATCTTCAACTTGCTTTTGATAAACATCTGGGAACGCATATCCAAGGGCATTATCAAAAGCATCTTTTAATTTAAGAATATTTCGATTTTCACAAAAAACTAAGGGAATTACCAGCCAATAATTTGCAGTTCCAACCTGCCCATCACTGCGATGATACCCCATAAAAGTTCGTCTTTGCCATTTATCGACATCTGGAGCCTGCCAATTAGTGGATGGAATACGCTTTTTTACTGAAAAATCTTCTGATTCATGTTTAAGGTTGAAAGTAGTTATTTGCTCGCCTCGCAGTATTTTTTGAGTAGCTTTTCCAACTATTACGCCATACATTTTAACAGTGTCTCCAACGTTCAAGTCCTCGGTTACAAACTTATGTTTTGCCAATATTCCTCCTTGCAGAACGTATCTTTCACCATTGAATTCAATGATTTCATTTATTTCTAAATCACAAAGAGCCACAATAAGATTATCGGAAGGATGAACTTTTAGAATTTTATTTTTCATATTTAGCCTTGAATTTAGCGTAAGGTTTCATTATATAAAATGCAAATTTACCCAGATTTTCAACCATGCACTCAATTTTACAAGTAGTCATTAGTTATTAATCATGCAATTTTATATGACAAAAGTACCATACTATTCAATATCTTAATTATGAAATCTTATGGAATACTGGTGAAATCTTATCAAATTTGTATAAATACTAACAAATAGTCTTCAATATGCAAGCCAT
>JAYUIP010000494.1:0-5895 GCA_043765945.1 Arcicella sp. | reverse complement strand
ACCCGCTTTGGGTTCGCTTGGCATTTTTGTTTTTGTTATTAGGAATTGGACCTATCACAGCGGGGATTTTCAGTGGAATCACTGTGGTATTTTACATTGCCTGTTGGATTGCCTTCCCTTCAAATTCAGCGTTGGAAGAAGACGATAGAATTCGTAAGTTTTACCGAAATCCCGATGGAAAAGTTTTGGGTGGAGTCATGAGTGGCATTGCCTCTTACACAGGTTGGGATTTAGGAACCTTGCGTTTTGTGTCAGTATTGAGCATTTTTTTATTCGGATCGGGAGTCATTATCTACATAATTCTTTGGGCAATTGCACCAGAAGCCAAGACTTTAACCGACAAAATGCAAATGTCTGGCGAACCAATTACGCTCGAAAATATTGAATCAAATATTAAGAGAACATTTAATGTTGAAGATCATCACGAGAATGCTGTTACTAAATTATTGTTATTGCCGTTCAGAGTTATTTCACAGGTTTTCAAGGCATTAGGTCCTTTTGCGGAGTTCTTAGTTTCGGCAGGACGTATTTTTGTGGGTGGAATTATGGCTTTTACAGGTTGCGTAATGATGATTGCATCTTTCTTTTCACTGTTTGTCGGTATGTCCGCAATCGATAATATTCCAGTCGTTTTCTTCGATATTCCAGTGGGTTTATTTGGTCGTGATGCTTCTTCGTTGATGCTTATTGGTGGTTTTTTAGCTTTTGCCGTTCCAATGTTTGTGATTGCTTGTGCGGGTATTTCGTTAATAATTCGTAAAAATTTATTCACGCCAACGGTTTGGCAAAGTGCTTTGGGTGTGTTTGTGGTGGGTTTGCTCATCACAATGTACACAGGAGTGAGGTACGCAAGAAACTTTGCAAAAACGGCTTCGGTTGAAAAGAATTTGAATTATGCCATTGACAATAAAACGCCAATATTTGTTATGAACTCAGTTGATGGTGAATTTAACTGGAAACCTTCTATTGAATTAATCGGCTACAACGGGACTACAATTAAAATAGAGCAAGTATTTAAAGCCGATGGTCGAGATAAAAATGATGCAGAGAAAAATGCGAGTGACATTGAATATAATATTGTTCAGATTGATTCTACAATCCGTTTTAATGAAAGATTTGAATTTAAAGAAAACGCTCGATATCGTGAACAACGCCTGATTTTGAGAATATTTGTGCCTTATGATAAAGAGTTCTCAGTCACTCGTGAATTTGCTTATTTTGTGGATAATGTTTTCGCACAAAAATATTTTGAAGATGCTGATGGGGACAAGTTTAAGGGTTCACGTTGGAAGTTTACTAAGGATGGCGAATTGGTTTCAACGAACATAATTCTGCCTGTTGAAGATGAAAATGATGATAACGACGGCAGTTCGCAAACACTTGATGTGAAAGGTTTTGAGTATATAAAATCTGATGTTAATAATGGTAATTGCAATTATGACATTCATCAAGGAAATGAATTTAAGGTTGAAATTGACGGAGCTTATGATAAGAAAGAATTAAAATATGGCGTAGAAAACAACGTATTCTCCATTAATAATCGTGATAATAATGTGTTAAACATCAAAATCACGATGCCTAATCTCAAAGGGATTATATTGAAAGGTGGCAATGGCGAAAGTAGTATTCATGATTTTTCGGGAGACGATTTTTCGTTAGAATTACACGATTCTAACAAACTCAATATTAACGGTACAGTTCAATCGTTAACTGCCAAAATAAAAGGATTTTCAAATCTTCAAGCGTTTGATTTACAGGCTATTAATACCAATATTGAAGCCAAAGACAATGCCGAGGCAGAGATTAATGTAAAGAAGAAAATGGAAGCAAAAACATCTGGAATGGCTCAAATTCGTTACCGTGGCGAACCTTCTGAGAATCGTTTTGTGCGTGATGGCGGGACGATTGAGAAGGAGTGATGTTGTATTTTACCGTCCACCTTTTCCATTTACCAATAATAAATATTTCAAACAAGATGCAACGTTTTACCCTAATCTTGCATCACATATTTAAACTAAAAAATAACATGAAAACACAAAACTACTTCCGTAATGTATTGGTAATGACTACATTGATGTTCATTGCAAATTTATTAACTGCCCAAAACAAAAAAGATTATCCATTAAAAGGTTTCGACAAATTAGATATGTCGAGTGCCTTTCAGATTGAGGTAACGCAGGGTTCAGCTTTCAAAGTTTCAGTGGATGCTGAACGTTCGGAAGACTTAGAGGATTTGAGTGTAACCATCAGTGGAGGCACTTTATTTGCCAAATATCGTGATGGAAAAGGCGGGTGGAAATGGAATAATAATCGCAAAAAAGTATATTTCACGATTGTAATGCCAACGTTAAAAATGGTAGATTTCTCGGGTGCCACCAAATCAAAAATCTCTGGTTTCAATGATTTAGAGGAACTGACCTTAGAGTTTTCAGGGGCGGCAAATTCTGAAATAAACGTGAAAGCTGATAAAATAAAGTTAGATTGTTCAGGGGCATCTTCAATCAAAATGAATGGAAATGCTACAAAAATGAACTTTGACGTATCGGGTGCGAGCAACGTTAATTGTTATAATTTCCCTGTAAAAGATGTTGATGCAGATATTTCAGGAGCAAGTTCGGTGAAAGTAAACGCAACTAAATCGTTGAGTGTTGAGGCAAGTGGAGCTTCATCTTTACGTTATCGTGGACAGCCTTCGGTGAAATCGGATGTGTCGGGGGCGAGTTCGGTGAAAAGTGAATAGTTTTCGATGTTCGATATTTGGTTTTCGATGTTCGATTGGAAGTCGAACACCGAATCACGAATATCAAGCATCGAAAAAGCCTATTAGTTGTTGAAACTGATAGGCTTTTTGCTTTGTTATAAATGCAATTAACTTATCCCAAACATCGAATGACAAACATCGAAAATCGAAAACATTACGACTTAATCATCATCGGTGGCGGTCCAATCGGCTTAGCTTGCGGACTCGAAGCCCAGAAGGCGGGACTTAACTATGCAGTGTTAGAAAAAGGCTGTTTGGTTAATTCAATCTATAATTACCCCGCCAACATGACCTTTTTTAGTACTTCTGACCGCTTGGAATTAGACGATGTTCCCTTCGTTTCAAACAGCGTAAAACCTACTCGTTCAGAGGCTTTGGAGTATTATAGAAGGGTAGCGTTTCAGCGGAAATTAAATTTAAAACTGTTTGAGGAGGTTACAAAAGTAGCCCCCTCCGCCCCCAGAGGGGGAACTTTCTCGTTCGATTTGGTCTCTAATTTTGTGTCGAAAGTTCCCTCCTCTGGAGGGGGCTATTTCGTCACCACCACAAAATCAACTTACCAAACCAAGAGTATCGTCATTGCCACAGGTTTCTATGATATTCCCTATTTAATGAATGTGGAAGGTGAAAATCTGCCGAAAGTAACGCATTATTACGACGAGCCGCACTTCTACGCTTTGCAGAAAGTAGTGGTGGTTGGAGCAAGTAATTCAGCTGTGGATGCTGCCCTTGAAACATGGCGAAAAGGTGCAGAAGTGACGATGATTATCCGTGATAAAGCCATTGGGGAAAGAGTGAAATATTGGGTGAAACCAGATATTGAAAACCGTATAAAAGAAGGTTCAATTAAGGCATATTTCAATTCGGAAGTGGCGGAAATACGTGATAGTGAAATTGACATAAAAACGCCACAGGGCATTGTAACGATAGAAAATGATAACGTTATTGCCATGACGGGTTACCAACCAAACCTTGATTTTCTTCGTAAAATTGGTATTACTTTATCCACCGATGAAATTATGAAACCGATGTATGATGACGATACTCAGGAGACAAACCTACCCAACGTATATGTGGCAGGCGTAATTTGCGGAGGCATGAATACGCACGCTTTATTCATCGAAAATTCAAGAATTCATGCCGTGAAAATTATTGAAAAGATTATGGAAAAATCCGTAAGTTTACAGCATAATTAAATTTAATAACTAAAAATATGTCAGTAAACGCAAAACATCTCGCAACTTTTATACTTGGAGCCGCTGCTGGGGTTGCTTTGAACAAATATCTCCAAACCGAAGAAGGAGAAAAAACATTAAATGATTTGAAGGAAAAAGCCTCGAATCTGAAAACCGAAGCGGAAGGAGCAATCGACAAAGCACCAGAGTATTTCGAGAAATTAAAGACTGAAGGAGCAGCCGCTTTGAAAGAACAATTTCCTGGAATTGAGAAATTTTTGGCTGATTTTATGGGGACAACGCCACCTGTTACGGGTGCGGAGGTGGTGAAGTAGTTAAAATTAAATGTATTAAATTAAGGAAGGTTTCGTTTTAAACGAAGCCTTCCTTGTATAAATTTATTTAACATCACAACTAATGACACCCTTTGCAATTAAGTACGGAAGCACGATATAAAGTGTTACACCTTTAATCAGAAAAAGGAAAAAACCGACCCAACCAAGCCGTTTGAGCCATGTAATAATTTTATTCCAACTGAGTCGTTTAACCCAAGCTATGATTTTATTTTGGGGAACAGGTTGATTTTGCATTAACTATTTATTTTTCAGAACACAATAATACGGTATTCCTTTTCAAAAATAAAACATTTCTTCAAATGAGATAATTTTAAGGATTTCAATTAATTTTGAAATCCTTTTTTCTTTTTATTAATCGCCATCATACCGTGAAATACCAATTAATTATTTCCCATAATTTCAATCATATTCCTACTGAAATATTCAATTTTGAGCGGTATTTTTTTAATGAAATTGAACATCTGCATCATCAATGTGGCGAGAATGATTGTTGTACTTTTTATTGGCAAAATATTGACAATCAGTTAATTAAAGCAAGATTTAGCATAATTATTCAGAACAAAATGGCGTTCAGTCCATTTAAATCGACGTTTGGAGGAATTGAATTTAATGAAGAGATATTAGAGGAAGATTTATTTGAATTTTTAAGTAAGATTATCCAGCTTTTGAAAATTCAGAAAATAGAAAGTATTGAAATTAATTCATATCCAGAAAGTTATCTTAACGAATATCAAAATAAAGTTTTTCAAAGTTGTCTTTCAAAATTGAATTTTCATGTAAAATACACGGAACAGAATTATGAAATTCCGATTACTGATAAATCATTTTATGAAACAGTAATGGGTTCAACCGCAAAGCAATTACTCAGAACGTACGACAAAAAAGGATACGTTTTTCAGCAAGAAATAAGTCCAGATTTTGAGATAATTCATGCCTTCATTGCTCGTTCTCGTGAACGCAAAAACCGCCCAATGACGATGAGTTTGGAGCAATTAACGGAACATTTTAAAATATTTGCGAAAAATTTTAAATTCTTTTTTGTAGCTTACTTAGATACAATGGTTGCAGTAGGTATCACCATCAAAATCAATGATGAAATTCTCTACACTTTTTATCTTGCAGATGATGAAAATTACCTTAGAGATAGCCCCACAACTTTTTTATTATCAGGTATTTACGAATACGGGAAACAAAATAATTATAAGATTTTGGACTTTGGAATTGCGACTGACAAGGGCATCATAAATGAAGGATTATCTAAATTTAAACTAAGTTTAGGAGCGAAAATGTCAGAAAAAAATCGTTATTTTTTATTAATCTGACCCCAATTTTGTTGTATAAAACTAAATTTCTTCACAATACTTAATTTTTTTTGAAACCCACTGTGACTTTCAAGTCTTGTAATCGTTTACTATTTAAGAAATACATTATTTGCTCTCTGAGTAAATGATTATATTTTGGTGTGTTAGTGATATTTTTAGGCGAACCTTTTTGAGGCTCGCCTATTTTTTTCGTCAGACACTTTTAACATCTCTTAACAGTTTTAACAAAATATCGCAATATTTTAACATTTGGATTAACTTTGCGTTTTCAATTTGAAAAT
>JAYUIP010000493.1:0-2042 GCA_043765945.1 Arcicella sp. | reverse complement strand
ATGAGCAAATTTGATGAAGCTATTGTAACCTATCAAGGCGAACTTAGCAAATTAGGCATCTCAATTGATGCAACTCTTCTCACAGCGGTAGCAAAAGGATTAGGTCCCTCCATCTACAATGCTGATTCTTCAAAAGTTTCTTCGGCAGATCCAGAAGAACTTGCCCGTGTAAAAAATAATTATTTGATTGGAAAGTTAGGTCTATCCGATGGACCCGAATTAGATGATGCCATTAAATCAGTTGTTGACCAGTTGGGTTCATCAAATCGCAACAAGTATAGAGCAATGTTTTACGCTCTTTTAGCAATGAAATTAGGCAAAGAATCATTTTATGCTTAGTTGCTTAGTTGATTATTAATTGCTTAGTAAAAGATTTCAAAAACAAAAAATCCATCCTACAACTGTAAGATGGATTTTTTTATTCTCTAACAACAAAAATCGGCAGCCCCCCGACCACCGATTTTGTAAACTATTACCTAACCTAAATATATTTTGTCTAAATATGAGCAAGGAAAACCTTTCACCCTTATTTTTTACCTAACAATTCTCTTTGTTCTACTACCAATTTCAGTTTTCTTTCTCCTAATTTCGATTTCAGCCTGATAATATAATTTCCGTTTGAAAGTGTGTATAAAGGTGAGATAAATACCTCATTTTCACCTAAATTCATCAATTCAAATGGTACTCCTAATCCTGATTCTGTATTCAAATACACTTGTAAATCTTTATTTGATTCAACTCTAACTCTTACAACATCTCCTCTTTCATTGCGTGACATTGACATAATTGCGAATGATTCTGTTGGAGAACCTGCCACTGACACATCTGAATTACTGAAAAATGTACCTTTTGATGACGTATGAAAGCCATAACGTTCTAAAACGTCAGACGTTTTCCCCAAAATTGCGTTTGCAGAAGCAGATTTTGCTAATTGCTTTGCCATGAACTTGGCATTTGTGTTTTTTTCTAAATGATTTACCGATGGTTTGTTCGAAGGAATCACAATACCATTTTTAGCATCATTAGATTCTACGTTACGAAGCGTATTGAACAAATTTGAGGCAGTCGCAATTGTTACCGAAGCTAATACTAAGCCTGCAGTAAATAATACTTTAATGTTCTTCATGGTTGGTTACTGTTTTTATAAATCCTACTTATTAGCGTTGTGTTATCTAAAACAATATCCGTGCCAAAAACTTTATGGTTTTTGAAAATTATTTTTGAATAATTCTGAAAATAAAAAGAGAGTTCAAGATGAATCTCTTCATTTTGAACCCTCTGTAAAACTTCTTTAACTCTAAAGCTATCTTAACTTTAAAGTAACCAAAGTAACTACCACCAATAAAATTCCAATAATCCAAAAACGAGTTACTAATTTTGCTTCATGATACCCCTTCTTTTGAAAGTGATGATGTAAGGGCGACATCAGGAAGACCCTTCGACCTTCGCCAAATTTTTTCTTGGTATATTTGAAGTAACTGACTTGAATAATTACTGACAATAGTTCAATTAAAAATATGCCGCATAACACAGGTATCATCAATTCTTTACGTATCACAATGGCGAGCGTTGCAATCACGCCTCCAAGCATCAAACTGCCCGTGTCGCCCATGAACACTTGTGCTGGATAGGAATTATACCACAAAAAGCCAATGCAAGCCCCCACGAAGGCAGCACAAAAGACGGCAAGTTCTCCCGAATCTGGAATGAACATGACGTTGAGGTACTGAGAGAAAACTTTATTTCCAGATACGTAAGCCAAAACTGCTAAACCTATTCCAATAATCACGGAAGTTCCAGCTGCTAAGCCATCAATTCCGTCTGTGATGTTTGCACCGTTTGAAACCGCAGTGATGATAAAGATTACCGCAATTACATAGACAATCCACGTGAACTGATCAAGTCCCAGGAAATCTGGAATTAAATTACTATAATCGAATTGGTTATTTTTAAGAAAAGGAAGCGTTGAAATTAAGGCTTTTGAATCCGTGAATTTTTGTACTTCTCCAATATTTGCGGCAATTTTTGCCTTCTCATAAAAA
>JAYUIP010000492.1:0-2042 GCA_043765945.1 Arcicella sp. | reverse complement strand
AGGCAAACATGGCGGCTCCTTCTAAGCATTTATCGAAGAAAGCATCGTCGGCATCCATCACACTTGGAAAGAAAACATTGGGTGATTTGCCGCCTAATTCCATCGTTACGGGAATGATATTTTCAGAGGCATATTGCATAATCAAGCGTCCAGTGGTGGTTTCGCCCGTGAAAGCAACCTTTGATACTCGGGTTGAACTTGCCAAAGGTTTTCCAGCTTCCAAACCAAAACCATTCACGATATTAATAATTCCAGGTGGTAACACATCCTGTAATAATTCCATTAAACACAAAATTCCGACGGGCGTTTGCTCGGCTGGTTTCATCACGATTGTACAACCCGCTGCCAAGGCAGGAGCCATTTTCCAAGTTGCCATCAACAATGGAAAATTCCAAGGAATAATCTGGGCAACCACCCCAAGAGGTTCATGAATAACTAACGAAAGTGTATTCGGATCGTGTTCAGAAGCTGAACCTTCGTCGGTTCTGATAGTTGCGGCAAAGTATCTGAAATGGTCAACTACCAAAGGTAAATCTGCCAAAATAGTCTCCCTAATGGGTTTTCCATTATCGGTTGTTTCAACGGCTGCCAAATAATGAAGGTTTTGCTCAATGATGTCGGCAACTCTCAATAATAAATTACTCCGAGTTACTGCCGATGTTTTCGACCATGAAGCAAATGCTTCGTGAGCCGCATCAAGTGCCAATTCAACATCTTCTTTGGTTGAACGAGCCACTTTCGTAAACGTATTTCCATCAATGGGAGATGGATTGTCAAAATATTGTCCTCTGACGGGAGCAACCCATTTTCCACCAATAAAATTATCGTATTGAGCTCTAAAAATTGGTCTCGCCACACGATTATCGTCCGTTGAATTGGATGCTGTTATGGGGGCTTCTACTTCTAATTCAAGATTTTCCATGATTGTTAATTTTTAATGATTTATTTGTACAAATTTATCTTGAATTACTGCTATTACTATTTACTTTTATATCACAATACTTGATTATAGTATCATTTCGTTATAAAATATTGAAATAAAAGTAGGGAGTTAATTCATCATCAAAAATACCTATGAAACAGATTCATAAACCCCAATTAGTGCCTTTAAAGCCCATAAATAAGCTAACTACGCTCGTTGAGAATCGTACGATTTATTCACTGGATAACTTTGAACTAAATATATTTGAAACCCACGAGCAAAGTCACAATGTTCATTTAAAGTTTAATAGTTTCGTTTTAACCAGTATGTTTCGGGGTAAAAAATTGATGCACCTATTTGGTAAAAAAGGGTTTGAATATTTGCCTGGTGAATCTGTGATTGTACCTGCCAATGAAGAAATGGTCATTGATTTTCCAGAAGCTGATTTCTCGAATCCAACGCAGTGCATGGCATTGGCAATTAAGAGTGAACAAATTAAGGAAACGGTAGATTTATTGAACGAAAAATACGCCAAAATTGAGGAGCATGAACCCTGGAAAATTGATGAAAGTATGTTCCATTTGAAAAATTCTTGGGAAGTAACCAACACGATTGATAGACTGGTAAAACTGTCCACAGAAACGAATTCGGCAAAAGATTTATTTGCTAACTTTATGATTAATGAGCTGTTAATCAGACTAATGCAAACGCAGGCGAGGGTTTTAATTGTGGATAATTACAAAAAATATGTGAATGTAAATCGATTTGCTTTTGTGATTCAGTACATCAAAGAACACATCACGGAGAAACTCAGTATCGAAAAATTGTGTGATTTGGCGTGTATGAGTAAACCCAATTTCTTCCGCCAATTCAAGCGAGAATTAGGGATTACGCCGCTTGATTATATCAATCAAGAACGCATAAAAATTGCCAAAGAATTACTTTCAGAAACCAAAAATGACATTAGCGATGCCTGTTTTAAAGCGGGTTTTGGCAGTACGAATTACTTCTTTATTATCTTCAAAAAATACGTAGGAATCACGCCAGGGAAATTTAAGGAATTGTGTTTACTGACGGGGGGTAAGGGATTTGTGGGAGTTTCAATTTGAGTTAAAAAAGC
>JAYUIP010000491.1:0-2043 GCA_043765945.1 Arcicella sp. | reverse complement strand
TTACCCAAACTAAACAAGCGGATGGCACTTTTGATGCTTGGCATACCATAAATACCTTCGTGGCTTTGCCTGTCTATGAGTTTACAAGTGACGGGCGGTTTTTGAGAGATGGACAACCTGGCGGTGCTTGTTGTGCCTCGGGCAATAAATATAGCGTTTCTGAAAATAAAATCATATTCGATGATCGTCCTATTTGTCCGTTAGTTAAATGTGCTTTATATGACTGGGCAATTATTGAAATTAAAGGGGATACATTGATTCTTGAAGAATATAATGCAAGAAGTAAATATGTAAGAATTAAGTAACAAAATTAAGAATCGCATAATTATATCAAGTATAAATATCAACAATAAAAGATTTTAATGATACTGTAAATTTGTTTCGATAATTTTGTTCAGAAATAAAACAATCTATGAATCGTCAAGAACAAATCAGTAAATTACAAACCACTAAGGAGTTTGATATATGTATAATCGGAGCGGGTGCAACGGGTGCAGGCATTGCCCTTGATGCAGCTTTGCGAGGTTTGAAAGTAGTATTAATTGATAAAAGTGATTTTGCAGGACAAACTTCCTCAAAATCCACCAAGCTAATTCACGGAGGCGTTCGATATTTGGAACAAGCCGTGAAAAAATTAGATTGGGAACAGTACAAAATGGTTCGTAAATCCCTGCGTGAACGGGAAACTTTGCTCAAAAATGCTCCTCATCTATCCAGTCCTTTAGCGTTGCTTACGCCCTGTTTTAATATTATTGAAGGTATTTATTACACCATCGGCATGAAAATGTACGAGTGGATTTCGGGTTCGGCAAATATGCCTAAAAGTGCGTGGTTATCCAAAAAAGAAACCTTAGACCGCATTCCAGAATTGAAGTCTAAACGATTGAGTTCAGGGGTTTTGTATTACGATGGACAGATGGACGATGCTCGTTATTGTTTGGCTTTGGTGCAATCGGCGGAAGCAAAAGGAGTAGTAGTTTTGAATCGAACCGAAGCCTTGAAATTTAGTAAAAATGAGGATAACGGACGACTTAAATCATTGAATATCAAAGATTTAATGACTGATAATGAATTAGTAATTAATGCCAAAGTGTTTATAAATGCCACGGGTCCTTTTGCGGATAGTATTCGTCAAATGGCGAGTTCAAAACTCAAACCCCGCATCAAGGTTAGTCGTGGTGCTCACGTGGTTTTGCCTCGTGAAGTGATGAAAGGTGACACCGCAATCCTTGTTCCTAAAACGGACGATGGACGGGTAATTTTTATGATTCCCTGGCAAGACCAAGTACTGATTGGTACGACCGATGAAGCGGATGAACTTTCAGAAAATCCAAAATTAGAAGACTACGAAAAGACCTATTTATTGGAATATGTGAATCGGTATTTTGAAAAAACCGTTACACCCGACCAAATAAAAAGTGGTTTTGCTGGACTCAGACCGCTTTTGCAAGCACAATTGCAAACGGCAATGAATTCTGATACAAAATCGCTCGTGCGTGACCACGAAGTTGAAATTGACCGCAGAACGAAATTAGTCAGCATCATGGGCGGGAAATGGACAACTTACCGACTGATGGCAAAAGATACGTTGGATGAAGTTTACAAGGAAGTTTTGAAGAAAGAAATCGTGGAATGTACATCAGAAAACCAAATATTACACGGAGGAGAAAATTATCGTTTTGAGGATTGGCAGGGATTAGTAAATAAGTATAAAATCTCGGAATTCACGGCTCAGCATTTGATGAAAAAGTATGGTTCAAAAGCAGTGAATGTTTTGCAACTTACTGATAATCAATCAGATTTGAAAGCATTATTATCCCCAAATCACCCATTCATCAAGGCAGAAGTTGTGTATGCGATTCAAGAAGAAATGGCAACCACGGTTGATGATGTTTTGGAGAGACGATTGGGTTTGAAACTGAGGGATGAAGTGGCTTCGAGAATGGTTGAACCTTATGTTTCTCAGTTATTGAGTGAATATAAAAATGAGCATACTCATTCAAATAAATCTTCTAAAACCACCTCATTTTGAATTAACTCAAA
>JAYUIP010000490.1:0-2047 GCA_043765945.1 Arcicella sp. | reverse complement strand
AGACTGATAATAGTCGTCACTCGCCAGAGGCAAGCGACTATTGACTATTAACCAAATCTTAATCTCTCACGCTTCTGTCTTCCTTAATATAAATCAATCCAATTACAAAACAGATAGCTGCCACAATCATTGGATATTTCAAACCTTCCAAGTATGGCTGAGCATTCACAACAGCTTGACCCGCTTTTTCAGCAACTGAATTGGCATCTTTTGCCGTTGTTACTAAGTACGTAGCAATCGCTGGCATCAATCCTCCAAAAATACCGTTTCCAATGTGGTAAGGTAACGACATTGACGTGTAACGAATCTTCACGGGGAACAATTCAACTAAGAATGCAGCAATCGGACCATACGCCATCGTTACGAAAATCAACTGTATAAAAATCATCATAATCAGCGTCCAAGTGTCAGAACTGTTGATTTTAATGGTTTTAACGATGTCTGGTTTTGGTTGATCAGCCTCGGCAACACCCGCCACGATTGTTACTTTCTTAACCTCTTTAAGACTTGCTCCGTCTTCATACGCCTTCGTGGTCGTTGTCGTAATCAATGAATCTGTTGTCGATTTTGGAGCTAATTCTTTCTTCACTTCAACTTTCGTGTCCGCAACAATTTCTGCTTTATTTTTCAGATTTCCAGTCTGATACATTTTCTCATAAATTGGATGGTAACATAACACCGCCAACAACATACCCGTTAACATAATTGGCTTGCGACCTACTTTATCTGATAACCACCCGAACAACACAAAGAACGGTGTTCCCATCATTAACGCAATGATTAACAGCTTATTAGCTTGGTCAAAATCAATGTTCATGATTTTTAAAAGGAACGTTTGGGCGTAAAATTGTCCTGTGTACCAAACAACACCTTGACCCATGGTTGCACCAAATAATGCCAACAATACCATTTTGAAATTCTCTTTTTTACCAAACGATTCTTTCAGAGGATTAGTTGAAGTTTTACCTTCGGCTTTAGCTTTGGCAAACAGTGGCGACTCCGACATATTCTTTCGAATCAATACTGAAATATAAACCATCACGATTGATACTAAAAATGGAATTCTCCATCCCCAATCTTCCCAAGCGGCTTTTTCCATTGAATTTTTCGTAATTAAAATCACGCCCAATGAGATAAATAAACCTGCCGTTGCCGTGATTTGAATCCAAGATGTCCAAAATCCACGCTGTCCTTTTGGTGAATGTTCTGCCACATAAGTTGCTGCACCACCGTATTCTCCACCGAGGGCAAGACCTTGTAACAGTCTAAGTACCAGCACTAAAAAAGGAGCAAAATAACCGATTGTTTCAAATTTCGGTACTAAACCGATGGCAAAAGTTGCTCCTCCCATCAGGATTAGCGTTACCATAAAAGTATATTTACGACCAATCAAATCGCCGAGACGACCAAAGAATAATGCTCCAAATGGGCGAACCACAAAACCTGCCGCAAAGGTGGCTAAGGTTGAAAGAAAAGCCGCTGTTGGATTGTCTTTCGGAAAAAATTGGGTAGCAATAATGGTTGCCAAACTTCCGAAAATATAGAAGTCATACCACTCAATGAGCGTACCCACGGACGATGCCCCGATGATACTGGCTAATCCTTTGATGGATGTTTTTTGTTCTAATTCGTTTTCTACTAACATAATATTGTAAAGGGTTTATTATTGAGTGATTAATTGGAGTCAGAAGTAGGCAGTAATTAGTTGGCAGTAGGCAGTGGATGACATCTGTAATTTAAGATTAACTACCTTGCAATCAATGAATTGCGTTTTATTAACTGCATACTATATTTTACTGCCTATTTAAAAGTTATAAACCATCACTGCAGAAACACGACTATTTGTAGCTGTAAATGGTCTTGCGTTATCGGTTGTTCCTGGCTTGAAATCAATGCTGGTTGGCAAAGAACCATCCGCAGTTGGAATTAATCCTTGAATATCTGCCCACTTCATCATTGATAATTCATATTCGAGGGCAAACTTCATTTTACCAGAATAAAAATCTAATCTTGGTGAAATTCTCAACATATTATCGAAAGTACGACC
>JAYUIP010000489.1:0-2048 GCA_043765945.1 Arcicella sp. | reverse complement strand
CATCTTTTACTACAAAATAATGTTGTTTGTCATCGCCCTTGACCGCTTCAAATCCTTCGGAAGGAAAATTGGTTCTAATATCAAAATTGTATTGATTTACACTTTTGCGTTTCACGGGTTCTGGGAAAGCCGAAGCATAAGAAGGAGAGTTATTTTTAACGAAATCAACTTGAATTTCAGCCTCTTCACGGCTTGTAAATGACCTACTACGGGCAATTTCAAGGTTATTTCTTTCTTTTAGTATGAAATAGAACTGTCCACCATTTTCGATAATTTCATATCTTGGGGCTTTTCCAGAAGCGGCAATTACTTGGCGAACACGTTTTTCTCGCTTTGAATTTGCATCAAAACCTCTACTGTATAAAAGTGCTTTTCCATTAGAGTCATTAAAATGGAAATAAGAAGCATTTTTGTCTTTTCTGTTGAATGATTCAAAACCAGCCGTTCCTTTTGGGGAAGTAAAATCAAAATCATATAAAGAAGCAAAATCAATTTCTCCCAAACTTGGCAAAACCATTCTTTCTTTGGCAGTTGCGGTTTTTGAAGAAGAGAAAGTGATCACCTCCACGGAATATTGCGGTTCATCAGAGGTATCTTCACTTAAACCGTCTGCTGCATCATTTGCATCGGCAAAAGATGAAAACATCGGACTCCTTCCTGCCACATTTCCTTCTGAAATTACATTGAAAAAGGATTGACCATCTTGGGAAGTTATTTCGTAATTTGACCGATTCGGCAGGGCTTGTGTTAAACCACGAATGGCTGAAATACAGGCATCACGATCGTTGAGGGGAACGCTTGACAACACGATATTTGCGTCATTGTCGGAAAGCGTAAATGAGAACTTTGAGTCCTCTTGCTGAGTAACTAAGAATTTCATTGGTCGTTTTTTAGGAAGGTATGGGGTGGTTAAATCTCTAATTAAGCAATCAAGTAAATCAGAAAATATTGGATTACAATTAATTAGTTTTAGGAAACATAATGTGTTGACCTAATCCAATATTTTCCGTTAAATTGTGAGAATAAAATTTAATTCTTCGTAAATAATTATTTCCAATTTTGAAGAATTCAACGGCTTTCTCAAATTCAACTCCAAAATAATGATAAGGTTCTCATTTACAAAGGATTATTGAATAAAAATGTATTTTTTGGGGATATTTGTGGGACTTTTTTAGTAAATGGTAGTTTCTGATATAAAATTTTGTGAAAAGATGAATTTGAGTGAAAAAAGGTGAATAAGTTTCCGAAACAGAAAAAGGGTAAGAAAATTGAATTTCTCACCCTTTTTCTTTAATTATTAATCATCTTAAACTAAATCTCCTTTTTTCAAGGCACTTGCTGCAAAGTCAGCCGCACGAGCCGTTAAAGCCATATACGTTAAAGATGGATTTACGCAAGAAGCTGAGGTCATGGCTGCCCCATCTGTGACAAAGACATTTTCAGCACCCCACACTTGATTATTTTTGTTTAAACAAGAATTCTTGGCATCCGTCCCCATGCGAGCCGTTCCCATTTCGTGAATGCCGATTCCTAAGTGCTTAGATTCGTCGTTGTATGTTGTAACATTTTTCAAACCAGCTCGTTCTAAAATCTCGCCTGCATCATTCTGCATATCCACACGCATTTTCTTTTCGTTTTCTTTGTATTCTGCATCAAAAACGAACAATGGCATTCCCCATTTATCTTTCTGAGTTTGGTCTAAATACATTCTGTTATCAGGATTTGGCAACACTTCACCAAAACCCATCATGCCAAAACGCCATTGTCCAGGGTAACTCAATGAATCTTTGAATTCTGCTCCAATGCCTTCTTGGCTTGCACCACGTCCCCAATCGTCACGAGTAGCACTTCCTTGATAGCCAAATCCACGGGTATAATCACGTTTATCGGTTCCCCAATTACGGAATCTTGGAATATAAATACCATTGGCACGACGACCATAATAATATTCATCTGCCATACCATCGAATTCACCCGAAGCACCCACTGCCAAATGATGATCCATGATATTTCGTCCCAATTGGTCGGATTCATTGCCCAAACCGTTT
>JAYUIP010000488.1:0-2050 GCA_043765945.1 Arcicella sp. | reverse complement strand
TAAGCTACTTTTTTAAAGGAAATCCACACTAAACAAGCAATAGCGATATGATTACGCTGACTTCTTTGTAAGCGACATTGACAGTTTTGAATACCTGTAACTTGCTTTTCTTCACGATGCAACTGCTCGACTTTCCAACGGAAACTGCTTTTTTCTTCGGCAGCTTCAGTTGAGTTTTGAGCTATATCATTGGTAATAATATAGTCCGTTCTGGTAGTTGATACCAGTACCCGAAACAGTTTAAAATAAGTGTCCATAGGCATCTTAGAGACCTTTATAAGTTTACCCGATTTGACTTCTTCATTAGTAAATGAAGTTTCAAAGGCTTGCTTATAAGGCTCTTTACCGCCTAAATCATCTATTTTTCGATTACTTTTTATTGGACAATAAAATATTTTTTGCTCTGCTATGGCATATTTGAATAAATCACTGGTGGCATACCAACTATCCATTAACAAATATAAATAGTCGATATTACGCTTTTTAAGGCTTTCAAGCATATCCCAGACATGGTCTAACTTGGTTTTCCATCCGTATCAGGTGAAAAAATACGATAGTCAATTAACCAAAATTGTTCCGTCTCTGGACGGTTCGCCGCTGCGATTGTAATAAACACAGTTTACGACTCCAATGCCTTTAATGAGTCCATGAGCATTGCCAGAATATTGAAGACGAACCAATTCAATCTTGTGAGAATGCGATTTGTCCAGTACGGTATCGTCAAAAATAATGTACCCATTATGGCTCAATATAATCTCATGTTTGAGACGTTGCCAAACCTGACGTGGTGAAAATTGATTAGTTTTCAGAAAATATTGTACGGGGACGCCCAGTCATTATCATGCGTCAAGCCTTCTAAATGGTCAGCCAAAAAAGTACAAGTGTAATTAATTTGACTGCTCAATAGAAATTATCCATATAATTCGAGGGTTGCTTTCACGAGTTTTATTTACAAGTTACAAATTTTGCGTAAGTCCTACTAATGGAAAAAAAGAACGGTTTCATCAGTTCATACAACTTCCCAGAGCCAATCCCAGAAATACGCTTACGAATCCGTTTGATTTCACCAATAACCAAGTCAAATTCAAACATATTCTTCTCCATTTGCTTGATAGCCGCATACCAAGCCTGACGGGAAAACCCAAACCATGAACATAGTAAACCCATACCCAATAAAGGGTAGCGACTGCTTAACTTTTCAACGGCTTGGGTGCGAACTTTTTTTGATTGAAATGTCCAACGTTTCTTCAGCGATATCCACCAACGTTTCCCAAGCGATGGATTTCATCCTAAGCATTTCATTCTCTTTTTCGAGCCATTTTATTTTGGCTTCTAAGTCCTTGACTTTGTTGAGTTCCAGCTTCGTTTGCTTTCGTTTTTTAGGTTTTAAATACGGAATAATTCGATGCTTAAAGTACCGAGTGGGCGGCATTCCGCATTAAGCTGTCGAACACGTTTGAAATCCATGTGCAATTCGGTCTTCAATTCCTTTGAAGAAACGAATCCAGCACGGTAACTTTCGACTACTTTTCTCAGGTAAAGTACCAAGTTACGATTTTTTTTATTTCTTTTCAACTCCTTGATATTCGTATACTTATCGTTTATGTGTCAAGTCGTTTCAGTAGCATATGAAAAGACAATGGCATACATAATGGTGGACATAGAAAGTGACGGACCAATTCCAGGCGACTTTTCTATGATTTCATTTGGAGCAGTTTTGGTGGACGACCAACTTGACAAGACATTCTACGGACAACTTAAACCAATTTCAGATAAGTTTATTCCAGAAGCACTTGCAGTATCAGGTCATTCAAGAGAGAAAACTTTGTCATTTGGAGAACCTCAGAAGGTTATGGAGGACTTTGCAAACTGGATTAAAGAAACTTGCAAAGACAGACGTATTTTCATAAGCGACAATAACGGGTTTGACTGGATGTTTATTTGTTGGTACTTTCATCACTTCATCGGGACAAATCCATTTGGATTTAGTTCACAAAACTTAGGAAGTCTTTACAAAGGAATTGAAAAGGACACATTTAAGACATTCAAA
>JAYUIP010000487.1:0-2050 GCA_043765945.1 Arcicella sp. | reverse complement strand
TGTGGCGAACTTGGAACATCTTTGGGAAATGCCTTTATTACAGTTGAGCCTTGGAAATTGATTGCTTGTTATGAATTTAATAATAACTTCGATGATTCAAAGAGTGGTAATAATGGAACTGTAAGTGCAGGAACAACGCCAACTTTTACAACTGACCGTTTCGGTAATGCAAATAGTGCCGCACAGTTTGATGGAGTGGATGATTTTATACAAATTCCAACAACCAATATTACCAATAATACTTATTCTTTCTCGGCTTGGGTAAACCTAACAAATTTCCCAAATTCAGGTTTAAGTACAATTCTCAGTGCTGGAAATACTAATGCGGATCAATCCGTTTATTTTACTCCTTCATCACAGTTAGTTTTTGCTCGTTATAATCAAGGAGGTTCAATTGGAGTATCGTCTGTTTCAGGACTTAGTACAATTGTGAATACTTGGAAACACATTGTGGTTACTCGTTCAACGACTGATATAAAGATATTTATTGATGGACTTCTGGTAAGTAATCAAGTGAACAGTGGACTAATTTCCACTTATTCAAGCACTCCATTAGCATATATCGGGAGAAGAGTTTATGGCTCAACGACAGTATTTAAGGGTGTATTAGATAATGTAAAGGTATATGCAGGAGCTATGTCAGATTCAGAAGTTTTAGGTTTATTTACAAATGCCCCAACCTGTTCTGATACACCATGTACTTACGATAGAATTACAACTAAATCACTTACAACGGGTAATTGGGAAGCAACTACCACTTGGACTTGTGGAAATGTTCCAACAATTACGAGCAATGTTTACGTAAATGCTGGGCATATCATAACCATCAATGATGTGAATGCGAAAGCCATGAATTTACTTAATCGTGGAAGTGTCATATTTGCGAATCCTGCTGGTAAATTAACATTTGGGTCAGGACCTTTGCCTTTACCAGATGGAACACCAACTCCGCCGACTCCGCCTGTAACTGTTACATTGACGCTTCAACCTGGACTTACTGATGGCAAAGATGCTGATGTTAATTCTTATGTCCCTACTGCAAATGCTGGTAATGGTACTTCCATGAACCCGTGGGGATGGACACAAGGAGGTGTTTTGAACGTAAAAAGGAGCTTTGTTGGGTTCGATTTATCGACTATACCCACTAATGCTATAATTGATAGTGCTTATTTTTCACTATATTTCAGTCAAACATTTTTAGATACATACCCTGGATTTGTAACGGGTCACGTGGGCGATAACAGCCTTTTTATCAAAAGAATAACCTCCGCTTGGACTGAATCTGGAATTACTTGGAACAATCAACCAACTACTTCTGATACTAATCAATTATTGATTCCAGCAGCGACTACTGAAAGACAAAATTACTTAAAAATAAATGTGAGAAACTTAGTTGCTGATATGAGCTTAAATCCAACAACCAGTCATGGATTTATGATTAGGCATCAAACAGAAGACCCCTATAAAGTAACGGTTCTTACAACAAGTGAAGATGCAACTCCGAGTATTCGACCAAAACTTCAAGTTTATTATCATTTACCATAAGTAGTCGTTAAGTTTTAAGTCAAAAAGATATTCATAAACTATTGATTTTCGTGTAGTTAGAAACAACTTTTGGATTTAAAATAACATGAACTATTTCTCAACGAATACTTGATAAAAATAAAGCCCTCTGAAATCAAATTCGGAGGGCTTTATTTTTATTGTTACCTTTAACGCTGTTGTCTGTGTCCTCACAGACGACTCTTAGCGGTTGTTTGTATCCTCACAGACGACTCTTACTGTTTTATACCTATCTTTGCAGTCCAAAAAAACAAAACAATTTTCACGCATGACAAAAGACAGGTTCAATGACCTGAAAGCCAAAGTAGAGGCTTTGAGGAGGTATCTTTGACTACGATAACAAGAAGTTTCAGATTGAAGAATTAGAAGTAGTAACGCAAGACCCCGAGTTTTGGGGAAATTCAAAAAAGGCAGAAATCACGATGCGACAAATTCGTGAATTAAAATTCTGGACACTCGGTTTCGACCAACTCAATCAATTGATGGG
>JAYUIP010000486.1:0-2055 GCA_043765945.1 Arcicella sp. | reverse complement strand
AATGTCCTTCACGATACTGAATTGCGGTTCCACGACCGTAGATAATTTCAACGCCTTGTCCAGTATTTTGGAACTGAATATCCTTTTTTATCGTGTAAGTTGACTCCTTTCCGAACAAATCAAAATTGCCAGAACCAACCGCCGAATCGTATAACATTGCTCCGTCAGGGTCAAGCACCCGCATGAAAATCGTCTTGACATCTTGCTTGGCAGTTGGATTGGGTTGTAACTGGAAAATCACCTTAATTTTATCCACTTTCGAGGCACGATAAACGCCTCCATCACGCTCTTTGTTCTTGTCCGAAAGAGCAATTGCTTGTACAAATTGTGCCTGTAAAGCCGATGCACGAGTAATTTTGGCAGTTAATTCACGATTGCGACGGTAGGCATTATCTACTGAATCAGCTAATCCTTGCTTATCTGTTTTCAAACCCATATTCTCATTCGTAAGCGTACTATTTTGAGTAAATAAATCTTTATTCTTAGCAACTAAGGTCGTGTTTTCACGCTTTAATTGAACTAATTCAGCATCCTTTGCCGCCAATAAAGTTACGAAATCAGCAATTTTTACGTCGTATTGTTGCTTAGAAAATGAGTTCACTTTTTTCAATTGAACTTTGTCGGATTCCAACTGTTTTTTGGCTGCTTCTAATGTTTCTACGTTACCCCCCAAAGCTTTGATTTGTGCAATTTTTGCATCCAATTGCGAACCAACAGAATCTAAACGAACCCGTGCAGAAGCCAATTCCTCCACTTTCTGATTAATGATTTGATCTTGGTCTTTATTTTTAGTTTTAGCATCATTGAGCATATACCCTAACAAACCGGCGACTACCGCCAAAATGGCAACTAATACTTTCCAAATTCCGTTTTTTTGCGTTGATTCTTCCATAAGATTTTATTTAATTTTGGTTAATGATGTGCTGAAATGCCCATTTTTTACTTTTTGAGTACCGAATTTAGTGATTATCAATGGATAACAGAAATTTTAGGCATTAAATTGTGTTTCTTAAACTGGAAAGGCGTTAGCTTTGTTGAATATAATAATGCCAAATAACAATCATCGAATATCCAAAATCGAACAACCAATATGCCTCAATACGACTTTTTAGTGATTGGCTCTGGAATTGCAGGGCTTTCTTATACTGCCAAAATTGCTACTCATTTTGAGCAACAAGGTAAAGACATAAAAATTGCCATTATCACCAAAACCGTTGCCGAAGAAAGCAACACAAAATACGCCCAAGGCGGTATTGCAACGGTCTGGAAAGAGGATGATTCTTTCGAGAAACACATTGAAGATACGATGGTGGCGGGTGATTTTTTATCCGATAGAAAAGCCGTTGAAATTGTAGTCAGAGAAGCACCAGAACGGCTGAAAGAACTAATCGAATACGGAACAAAATTTGATAAAAATCCCGATGGAACCTACGATTTAGTGAAAGAAGGCGGACATTCCGACCAACGGATTTTGCACCATAAAGATTCAACGGGTAATGAAATTGAAAGAGCCTTATTAGAAACCGTAAAATCTCATAAATCAGTCGATTTCTTCACACATTATTTTGCGGTGGATTTAATAACCCAACATCATTTGGGTGAAAAAATTACCAAAGATACCCCAAATAAAAAGTGTTTTGGAGCATACGTCTTCAATACAAGAACAGGAGAAACCGAAACGTTTTTAGCAAAAACGACACTTTTAGCAACGGGCGGAATTGGACAGGTTTATCAAAGTACCACCAACCCAACCATTGCAACGGGCGACGGTATTTCAATGGCGTATCGGGCAAAGGCTTTGGTGGAGGGCATGGAATTTATTCAGTTTCACCCCACATCATTGTATCAACCTGGCAAAAAACCTTCATTCCTGATTTCTGAGGCAGTTCGTGGACACGGTGGCATCCTGAAAAACATTGACGAAACCACTTTCATGGAGCGTTACGATGAACGTCTTTCCCTCGCTCCCCGTGACATTGTGGCTCGTGCCATTGACTCGGAAATGAAAATAAACGGGGTTGATCACGTCTATCTTGACACTCGCCATCTGGAAGC
>JAYUIP010000485.1:0-2058 GCA_043765945.1 Arcicella sp. | reverse complement strand
GGAATAGCTTTTTGTTCGTGCTTAAAATCAATATAAACGCCTCTTTCTGAGAGCGTTAAGAAAACTCCTCCTAATTCCAAGGTGTTTTTCAACATCGTGACGGCATCCGATAATTCCTCAGAATTTTTTACATCAAACTGAATGGCTAAACCCTCCTTTAATTCCTTTAAATTAGGTTTGAAAAGAGTTGCTTTTTGATAGTATAAAAAATTGCGTTTTTTGGGGTCAACAATAGTAGGAATATTGTGATGATTAGCAAAATAAATGATGTCATGAATTAATTCTTTTGAAAGAACACCTTTGTCATAATCCTCAAAGATAATGACGTTTGCATCTTTTGCTAACTCTTTTATTTTATCGATAAGTATCTGATTTTCAGTATGATTAATAAGTTTATCGGTTTCTGTATCAACTCTCACAATCTGTTGAGAACCCGCAATAATTCTTTCTTTTACGGTTGTAATTCGGGTTTCAGATTGGATAATTCCATCGGTTGAAAGGTTTTGGTCTTTCAATAAATTCAGTAGAGAATCACCGTAAGAATCCGCCCCAATAACCGAACAAATAATGGGTTCAGCACCAAGGGCTTGAACGTTCATAACAACATTACCAGCTCCACCCAAACGAATTTCACGACTGCGGACATTGACCACTGGAACTGGTGCTTCGGGCGATATTCTTTCCACTTTCCCCCACGTGTAGGCATCAAGCATAACATCACCGACGATGAGGACTTTGAGATTATTAAAATTATCGAATATTTCTGGGATTGTCATTTTGAGGTATTTTTGAAAACACAGAAGTACCAAAAGTTCACAAAAAAGCCTTTTGTTTACTTTTGATACTTTTATATTAAATTATAATCAACCACCAATCGTAGTCATAGATTCTCGAATCACTGATTTACGCCCACGTTCTGCCTCAAAACCATCTTTCGGACGATTTTTGAATACTTGCAAAAAGATGTTTTTAAGGTCTTCGTCAGTAATTCCGTCACGAAGTAAATCTCTGATATTTAGTACGCCATCGTCATACAAACAAGTTTTCAAATCTCCCGTTGCAGTTAAGCGTATGCGATTACAGGTTCCGCAAAAAGTGCGTGAAAAGGCGGCAATTATACCAATATTTCCTTGGTAATTAGGTACTTGATAATTGTAAGAAGTTGAATTAGGAAAATCAATAAGTTTCTGTAAATCGGGATATTGAGATTTTATTTCAGCCAGGATTTTATGCAAATTCCATTCCAATTTTGGATAATGTGAGCCTTCACCATTGAAGGGCATTTCTTCAATAAAACGAATAGAAACGGGATAATTTCGGGTTAATTCAACCAATGGCAAAATGTCTTGGGTATTTTTTCCGTCCATCACCACGGCATTCACTTTTACTTCAAAACCAGCGTCTAACAAATCAAATAACGTTTTATAGACAATATCAAATTCATCTCGTCGAGCAATTTCAAAGAAGCGTTTTTTGTCTAAGGTATCCAAACTCAAATTGACAGCACGCACGCCCATTTGTTTCATTTGACGAATATACTGCCCCGTTAAAATTCCGTTAGTCGTAATATTTAATTCGTTAATTCCCTCAATTTCAGACAGTTGATACATGAAATCAATCATATCGTGACGCACGAAAGGTTCGCCACCCGTAATCCTAACTTTCGAAATTCCCAATTCAGAAAGCACCGAAACAGTACGTAGCATTTCCTCGTAAGTCAGTAGTTTTGACTTCGGAAGATATTTCACGCCAACTTCGGGCATACAATAAAAGCAACGGAGATTACAACGGTCTGTTACCGCCAAACGCAAATACGTTATCGGGCGACCGTGATTATCGTAAATTATATTAGGAGTTTGACTAAGCACTTTTTAATGTGTTTCTTTGTTTGACAAATTTAGGGAATAACAAATAAGATTCAAGAAACATTTTATCAATCATTTAAAACTGGGTAATCATGAAATATAAAATAAATCTTTTTGGAATAACTCGGGATATTGTTGGGAACAATACTACGGAAATAGAAATGAGTCAATCGGCTGATGTTCAAGCAGTTTT
>JAYUIP010000484.1:0-2069 GCA_043765945.1 Arcicella sp. | reverse complement strand
GTTTCAGTTCTTTCAATTCATAACATTCAACCACATCGCCAATTTCAATATCGTTGAAATTCTTGATGGATAGTCCACACTCGTAACCAAATTTAACGCTTGCTACATCGTCTTTGAAACGTTTCAAGGCTGAAATTTCTCCTTCATGAACCACCACAAAATCACGAATAATCCGTATTTTATCCGAACGTTTCACCGTTCCATCCAATACATACGAACCTGCAACGGTTCCAACTTTCGTAATTTTGAACACATCACGAACTTCAATATTTGCCGTAACAACTTCCTCAAATTTAGGAGCCAATAAGCCTTCCATCGCATCACGAACATCATCAATTGCTTGGTAGATAATTGAATAAGTACGGATTTCGATTTGCTCGTTATCTGCCAAACGACGTGCGTTTACGCTTGGACGAACCTGGAACGCCACAATCACGGCATCGGAAGCCGAAGCCAACAATACGTCTGATTCTGAAACTTGTCCAACGCCTTTGTGGATAATTCTTACTTGTACTTCCTCAGTTGATAACTTCAATAATGAATCCGATAAGGCTTCTACTGAACCATCCACGTCTCCTTTCACAATCACATTCAATTCCTTGAAAGTACCAATTGCCTTACGACGACCAATTTCTTCCAACGTAATGTGCTTACGAGAACGCAATGACTGCTCACGGATAATTTGTTCACGCTTGTTGGCAATTTCACGTGCATCACGCTCATTTTCCATTACGCTCAATTTATCTCCCGCCGCTGGGGCTCCACCCAAACCTAAAACCTGTACAGGAATTGATGGTCCCGCTTCTTTTAATTTATTTCCACGATAATCAAACATCGCTTTCACACGTCCGTAGTGAGCTCCTGCAAGCATCATATCCCCTACTTTCAACGTTCCAGCTTGTACCAAAATATTGGCAACGTATCCACGACCTTTATCCAAAGATGCTTCAACCACCGTTCCAATAGCACGCTTATTAGCGTTTGCTTTTAATTCTAATAATTCAGCTTCAAGCAATACTTTTTCTAATAATTCATTAACGCCCGCTCCTGATTTTGAGGAAATCTCTTGCGTTTGATATTTACCACCCCATTCTTCCACAAGAATGTTTTTGATAGATAATTGCTCACGAATTTTCTCCGTATTAGCTCCTGGCTTATCCACTTTCGAGAATGCAAATACAATTGGCACACCCGCAACCATGGCATGGTTGATGGCTTCTTCCGTTTGTGGCATCACAGCATCATCCGCCGCAATCACAATAATGGCAACGTCTGTCACCTTCGCACCCCTTGCACGCATGGCTGTAAATGCCTCGTGACCAGGAGTATCTAAAAATGTTACTCTTCTACCATCGTCTTGTTTCACCGAGTAAGCTCCAATGTGTTGGGTAATTCCACCCGCTTCACCTGCTGCAACTTTCGCACGACGGATATAATCAAGTAAAGATGTTTTACCATGATCTACGTGACCCATAATTGTTACGATTGGGGCTCTTGGCAATAAATCTTCTGGTAAATCAATCTCATCCGCAATAACCGATTCAATTTCTTCTTCGGCAGATACAAATTGTACCTCAAAGCCAAACTCTTCCGTAATTAAAGCAATTACGTCCGCTTCAAGGCGTTGATTTATCGAAATAAACATTCCCAAACTCATACAAGCCGAAATTACTTCATTAATCGAAACATCCATCAAAGAAGCCAATTCAGAAGCTGAAATATATTCAGTTACCTTCAATACTTTTGCTTCTTCATCATCCGCTAACTGACGTTGCTCATTTCTATCAGCACGGAATTTACGTTTCTCACGACGCTCTTTCGCTCCAAAATTCGACTTATTCGACTGTCCTTGCAGACGAGCCATCGTTGCCTTAATTTGGTCTTGAATTTGCTTTTCAGTTACTTCTCCCTTTGGAACTGGTTTAGCCCCAGGATTAGCACTCGTGTTCGGATTGCCTTTATTACCTTTATAATTAGGGCTATGTCCAGTTCTGTGGTTATTGGCATTACCACCTTGTCCTGGCGTATTTGGTCTGTTTCCAGTATTAGTTCCTGTTCCAGTATTCGCT
>JAYUIP010000483.1:0-2071 GCA_043765945.1 Arcicella sp. | reverse complement strand
TAACTTAATTGAGTAAAAAGTTGCAGTAAATTATTTATAGTTCCGTAATTTTTTAAGCCACCATATTTCACTTATTTTTGTCGAAACGGAATCATTATTTATGAAATCAACCATTCAAGTACACGACAAACATTTTGAAGTTTTTATTGAAAAATCCATTATTGAGCAACGAATTATTGAATTAGGCTCGGAAATTAATCAGGATTACCAAGGCAAATGCCCTCTTTTCTTGGCAATTCTCAATGGCTCATTTATGTTCGCTGCCGAGTTGATGAAGTCAGTAAATGTAGGTTGTGAAATCACTTTTTTGAGGGTTTCATCCTATCAAGCCACTGAATCAACGGGGAAGGTTCATCAGATTTTGGGACTGTTGGAAAACATCGAAAATCGAGACGTAATTGTGGTGGAAGACATCGTGGATACGGGCTTAACAATGATTGAAATTAAACAACAATTATTAGCTCAAAATCCAGCCTCATTATCCATCGTAACGTTATTCCAAAAACCCTCAGCCTTAAATCAACCTATTGATATTCAATACATTGGCTTTGAAATTGAAAATAAATTTGTGTTGGGTTATGGCTTAGATTATGATGGATTGGGTCGTAATTTGACGGATTTGTATGTGTTGTGTGAGTAGGCTATCGGCGGTCAGCTTTCGGCAATCAGCAAAAGCCCAATGCTAAACTCAAATTGCCGAAAGCCAATTGCTGATAGCCGAAAGCCGTACAAACGTTAATCTTTTGTTAATAAATACTATCCCAAAAACAAGCTCGTTTAAACTTTAAACCAAATAACAAAACCAATGAACAAATTAGCTAAAACCTTATTAATCAGCACTTTACTTTTCACGAGTGCCTTCGTGAGTAACGCTCAACAAGTAATTATGGAAAAACCACTCGTCAAGAAAATTGAAGTAACAGGCAGTGCCGAACAGGAAGTTCTGCCCGATGAAATTTTCGTAACGGTCTCGCTTCGTGAGTATTTTAAGGGCAAAGACAATAAGGATAAAATTGATATTATGGTCTTGGAAAAACAACTCCAAAAAGCCGTAGAAGAAGCGGGAATACCCAAAGAAAATTTCACCATCGGAACCATCAACGGCTACCGTGAATGGTGGGGGAAGAAGAAACCAACGACGTTTTTGGAGAGCAAAAGCTACATCATCAAAGTACCAAATCTTTATAAAATTGACGGTATAATTTCAAAGGTGGACGATAAGGGAATTGCCTATACTAACATCGACCGCTATGAGTTTTCAAAGATTGAACAATTACGTAAAGAAATCAAAATCAAGGCTTTACAAGCGGCAAAAGAGAAAGCAAAGTATCTTTTGGAAGGTATTGGCGAACAAATGGGAGAGGCATTAGACATCATCGAAATTGATCAAAGCTATTCTCCTCAACCCGTATATTCAAATATGATGATGCGTTCGGCGAGAGTAGAAGTAGCATCGGATGCCATGCCAGAAAGTAATGTCGATGTACAAAAAATCAAAGTTCGTTACGAAATGAAAGCGAGTTTTCGGATAAAATAATTTGAGAAAACAGTGGTCCAATACTTTATCGTAGTAATAATTAATCAGTAAATTGTAGCACGATTCATAGAGTCGTGCTATTTTTGTTTATTCAACAAGCAGAACCAAACATTACTCAAAACCAAGACTATGTTTTTAGAAAAAGATTTCAGCCAAATCAACGAATTAGGGATTGATTTAGAAACTGTTTATCAGCAAATTAACGATTTCAAAGAGGGTTTCCCTTTTATGCAATTACAAAAAGCCGCCACCTTAAATGACGGTGTAATGAAATTGACGGATGAACAATTAGAGAGTTTTACGGCACTCTACGAAAAGAAGGTTTCAAAGCTCGTTTCTCTCAAATTTGTACCAGCTTCGGGAGCGGCAACTCGTATGTTTAAATCGCTGTTTTCGTTTTTAGAAGAAGGCAAATCTGACAAATCAACCGACCAGTTTTTTGAGAAATTAGATGACTTTGCTTTTGCGGAGGATTTGAAGAAAATATTACCTAAAAATGCTGATAATCAGACGATTGTGGATTATTATTTAACC
>JAYUIP010000482.1:0-2077 GCA_043765945.1 Arcicella sp. | reverse complement strand
TAACTGCCCCGCCTGCGGTGTGGGCGTATGGAAGTAAGCCAGGATTATCGGCTACTTTATCTTTATTTATTGGATTTAAAAACGCCTCTTCTGCCATGAAATTGGTAAATAAAAATGATAAATTATCCTACAAAAGTAATTTGTATAGATATTATAATTAGTGATTGAATAAAAAATGGATAACTAAACTTAATTTTAATTAATATTTAGAATATATATCTTATTTACGCTACATTTAAAACAAAATACGAAAATAAATCTATTTCTTTTTTAATTAAACCAAGTCAAAGAATCTTTGTTTAACAGAAAGTACAAAATTACTAATTTATCAACGCAACCTTTCAAGTAATCGTTGAGTATTGTTTTCAAATTATAATCATTCTTAAAATAAAAATTTTATCAATATGGAACGTAAAGAATTTCTAAATCTTGTTGGAATAAGCGTAGGAGCCGTTATTCTTCAAAATTGTATGTCGGGTTGTACAAAAGCTGCTGACCCAACACCAGCAATTATTCCTCCTGTCACACCACCAGCAACTGGCGGAGGAACCACCACGGTTACAGGATTAACGGGCAATAATTCCTTAGCAAAAGGAGTAATTGATTTCACCGTCGATATTACAGCGAAAGATTTTGAGATCTTAAAAACCAATGGACAAGCAAAAATCACGGGTGACGTAATTATTGCCAGAACAAAAACGGGAGACTTTTTGGTGGTTGAAAATGCTTGTACACATCAAGGTACACCCGTTGATTTTGTATCGGATAATGGTACTTTTAAATGTAATAATCATGGTTCAATTTTTGATTCGAGTGGTGCAGTTACAAATGGACCTGCTACGAAAGCTCTAAAAAAATATAATGCAACTTTTGATAGTGCCAAAAATACTTTAAAAGTAGCGTAATTACATTTCATCAAATCCGAACACTCAAAGAAAATTCCAAATTAAGGTGTTTTCTTTGAGTGTTTTTTTGCATCCACACAGTTAGGATAGGAAGCATAGAAAATTTTAAAATGGCATCTTAAATTTTAAGGAAAATGAATATTGATGATTTTAAAAATCTCCCAATTTCAAAGTCAAAATATGAACAAAAAGTCATTGATTTTTGTCAAAAATGGCTTGTTGGGCAACAAGAATTTGTACTTAAAACTTCGGGTTCTACGGGTGAACCCAAACCAATAAATTTAACTCGAAATCAAATGATTGCGAGTGCAAAATTAACGGGAAAAACCTTTGGATTAAACGAAGGTGACTCGGCATTAGTTTGCTTAAATATTGAATATATAGCAGGAATAATGATGCTGGTCAGAGGAATGGAATTGGGCTTAAAACTTACCATCGTTGAACCATCGGGAAATCCTTTACAAAACTTAGAAAATCAACATTTTGACTTTTATGCTTTCGTTCCTTTGCAGTTGCAAAATATTTTGGAAAATGAGAGAAATATTGAGTTTCTGAATAAATCAAAAGCCATAATCGTTGGTGGAGCGGCTGTAAATGAAGTTTTAGAGAAAGAAGTTCAAAAAATAAGCGTTCCAGTTTACAGCACCTACGGCATGACTGAAACGGTTTCTCATATTGCCATTAGGCGTTTAAATGGAGTAAATAAAAACGACAATTTTCAAGTTTTGGAAGGTGTAATTATTGGAATTGATGAAAGAAATTGCCTAAATATTATTGCCGAAGCAAGCAATAATCTCTTAATTCAAACGAATGATATTGTGGAAATAATTAATGAAAAAGAGTTTCAATTAATTGGAAGATTTGACAATATAATTAACAGTGGAGGCGTGAAAATTCAGTTGGAAAAAGTAGAAAAATTAATTGAAAATGAAATAAAAATTCTGAATCCAAAACGTTATTTTGCTTACGGAATCTTAGATGAAAAGTTAGGGCAGAAATTGGTTCTTTTTGTAGAGGGAGAAACCGTAAATCCTGATTTAAAAAATACTTTTTTAATAAATATTCAATCGGTTTTATCAAAATATGAAATTCCGAAAGAGATTTATTTTGTGGAAAGATTTATGGAAACTGCAACTGGTAAAATAGACAAGAAGACGGTGATTAAAAATTGT
>JAYUIP010000481.1:0-2079 GCA_043765945.1 Arcicella sp. | reverse complement strand
TAGTAACTACCTGATTCTAAACCTTTTATTCCCGTAATGCGACTCATATCATCTTTCATTTTATAAAGATTAGTCGTCTTACTTGTTAATAATCCAGTTAGAAGCATCGTAACATTTTCTACCATGCACTTATGGTATTTCCCTTTGATACTATTAAGTTTGTCTGTGAGAGTCATTTTGAGGGTTTTGTCTGTTTTGTCGCTACAAAATTCGCTCAATTGGCTCTCTTTTCAATTTCTTATTTCAAAATGGTGTAGTAGTATTTAAATTTTTATTAAAATTAACACCAATAAGTTGTATGATACTCAAATAAGAAAATCCTTTTAAATCTGCGTTGCCGAAGTCATCTGCGTTCTATAAATCTTGTCCCAATCCATATTTCCAACAAAAAAGCCCGTAACTTAGTGCTACGGGCTTTTCTTATGCTTAGTTGAGAAATTATTTTTTTACTTTCTCAACAATAATCACATCTTCAACATCGGCTAAAATACGTCCGCAGTGTTCACAAACAATGATTCTTTTTTTGTCTTTTATATCTGCCTGACGTTGTGGTGGCACCGCACTGAAACATCCGCCACAGGCACCACGTTTCACCATGACAACTGCCAAACCGTTTGGATAATTGCCACGTAATTTATCGTAAGGACGCAACAAACGCTCATCCACGTGCTTAGTTGCTTTGTCACGATCTTTATTAAATTTCACTTCGTCTTCTTCACTTTCAGCAATCAAAACATCTAATTCCTTTTTCTTAGCGTCAAGGTCTTTTTTGCGAAGATTTAAACGAGTTTCGGTTGATGAAACTTCGTCTTTTTTATTCAAAATCTTGAATTCAAACTCACGGACACGCTTATCTGCCAATTCGCCTTCCAATTGTTGCAATTCAATTTCCTTTGAGATTGCATCATATTCACGGTTATTGCGAACATTCATTTGTTGGTCTTTGTATTTATTTACCAATTTTTCAGCATCCTTTTTGGCGTTACGATTCTTTGAAATCTCTTCATCCAAAATAGCAATTTCACGGTTGAATTTGCCAATACGAGTTTCGATTCCTGCCACTTCATCCTCCAAATCACGTACTTCTTCGGGCAAATCGCCACGCATTTTTTTAATATTATCTAAGGCTGAATCTATGTTTTGAAGTTTCAAAAGAGACTCTAATCTCTGAGCAATGGTTGTTTCGGTTGCTACTGCTGCCATTTGGTTGTAATTTGGTTGTTTATCGGCTTAATTTTCACACGCTAATTTGTGTAACTATTAAACTACTTTAACTTTATAACTGCTTTAACTAAAAAAGAGTACAGGATTGGTATTCACCTGACTTTTGAGAACCGCAAAATTACTAAATTTTTCGGACAATTCCCTAACAATTAAGTCCTTTGTGAAAACTTCTGATTCATAATGTCCTATATCACAAATTATTAGCTGTTTGTCGGCATCAAAAAACTCATGATATTTATAATCGGAAGTAATGAAAACGTCTGCTCCTTGTCGTATAGCATCATTTAATAAAAATCCGCCCGCACCGCCACAAAGAGCAACTTTATGCACGTATTTATTCAACAAAGGCGTGTGTCGAAAAGTTTGTAAGTCCATTTTTTCTTTCAAATAATGCAAGAAATCATTTTCGGATAAAGGTTCTGATAATGAAGCAATTACGCCCGAACCCACTTCCTGATTTTCGTTTTCCAAAAGACTTAAATAATAGGCAACTTCTTCGTAAGGGTGTGAGGTTTTTAAAGCCCTCAATACTTGGTTTTCGAGGTGTGAATCAAAGATTACTTCAATCCGATTTTCGGCTACTTTTTCGGGTTTATTCAAGTTTCCAATATACGGATTAGCCTCGCCCGAAGGCGTAAAACTGCCCGTACCTTCCACTTGAAAGCTACAATTTTTATACTCCCCAATTTGTCCCGCTCCCGCCGAATGCAAAGCATCAAGCACGGTTTGGGTATTTTCAAGCGGAACGAAGGCAACTAATTTCTTTAAAATTTGCTTTTGGGGAGCGAGAATTTTTGGATTTTGGAGTCCTAATTTCTCGGCAATCATATAATTTACACCTCCTTTTACGCTGTC
>JAYUIP010000480.1:0-6010 GCA_043765945.1 Arcicella sp. | reverse complement strand
CAACCTCAGATGCCAATGGAAATTACAAAATTGTAGCCGATTCAAAAGCTAAATTGACATTTTCAGCCATTGGATTTATTTCGCAAGAAATCGAAGTTGGTACAAAATCAACGATTGACCTTAAAATGGTCTCTGATATTCAATCGTTGAGTGAGGTTGTTGTGGTTGGTTATGGTACTCAGAAAAAAAGTCAATTAACGGGGGCAATTTCATCTGTAACGGCAAAACAAATTACTGAAATGCCAATCACAAACCTCGGTCAAGCCATTCAAGGTCGAATTGCGGGAGTTGATGTGGCACAATCAGGAAGTAAGCCAGGGGCAGTTCCAAACATTTTAATTCGTGGTCGTCGTTCATTTAATGCAGGAAACGCACCTTTGTATGTAGTGGACGGAATTCCGATGACGGGAGATAGAAACGAATTAGCTAACGGAAGACCTTTTGATTTTGCTTCGGGTGGTTATGAAGATATTAATCCAAATGATGTGGCATCCTTAGAAGTGTTAAAAGATGCTTCGGCAGCGGCTATTTATGGGGCGAGAGGAGCTAATGGAGTAATTTTAATTACGACCAAAAGAGGTAATACCAAAGGTAAGACAACAATTACATACGACAATTTCTTTGGAACAAGCAAGGTTTTAGATAAAATTCAATTGTTTAGCGGTGCTGAATTTACTGAGTACGTTCGTGAAGCCTATCGTGCAACGGGTGGATACAAAGATGCCAGTGGAAACCCTGTTCCAACGGGCGTGGCGGATGCTTTTGCTGATTCAAAAGTTGCCGTTTTGGGGGGTGACCCTGCCGTTGCGGATGGAATTGCTAATAATAGAAACACCGATTGGCAGTCTTTGATGTTAAAATCGGGCATTACCCAAAATCATACCTTAGGAATTCAAGGCGGTAATGAAAAAACGCAATTCTATATTTCAGGAGGTTTCTTTCAAGACAAAGGAATTTCGCAAGGATTAGATTTTACTCGTTATTCATTTAGAGCAAATCTTGACCATCAATTGAATAAAACTTTCAAAATTGGAGTTTCATCTTATATGATGAATAGTGTGAGAAACGGAGCAAATTTGAATCCTTATGGTTTTTCACTACAACAAAATCCATTGGCAAATCCATACAATGCGGACGGTTCTGTAAAGTTTGCTCCAACCAATGATGCTTTATTAACAAATCCGTTATCGGAGATTGTACCAGGTGCTCAAGTGGATGAAATTAAGAAATATCGTATTTTTAATAGTATTAATGTTGAAGCTAAAATTTTGGAAGGATTAACTTATAAAATCAATTTTGGTCCAGATTTTACGATTGCACGTAGTGGGCGTTTTGTAGGTGCTTTAACAAATCTCAATAAAGGTGGAAGCAACTTTGCCGCCGTAAATAATCAAGTTGGATTCAACTGGACACTTGAAAACATCATTAATTATTCTAAGAGTTTCAAAGGTGGTCATAGCTTCAATTTCACGGCATTGCAGTCTATTCAACGTGAAAATTTTGAATATTATAGTGTTTCTAATTCGGGAATTCCCGTTGAAACACAACAATTTTTTAGCCTTGGAACCACCAGCGGGACAAACATTGTACCTAATAGTGGTTTAATTCCATGGACGATTAATTCATACATGGGACGTATAAACTACGATTACAAAGATAAATATTTGGTTACGGCTACGTTGCGTCGTGATGGTTCGAGTAAATTTGGAGAGAACGTAAAATATGGTAATTTCCCCGGAGTTGCTTTTGCTTGGAATATTAGTAATGAATCTTTTATGAAGGAAATTTCGGCAATTGACCAATTGAAATTGAGAGCCAGTATTGGAACAGTTGGAAATCAGGGAGTTGTGCCATTTCAAACCCAAGGACAATTAGGTCGTACTGCCTACGCTTGGAACACTGCCTCAGCTTTTGGATATCGCCCAAACACCATTGGAAATCCTGATTTGAAATGGGAAACTTCTACTTCAAAAAACATAGGTTTAGATTTTTCAGTTTGGAGAGGAAAAATTTCGGGTTCGTTAGAGTTATACCAAACGAATACCACGGATTTACTTTTATCTGATTTTTTACCAACTTCAATCGGATTTAATGCCGTGACCCGTAACGTTGGAGAAACTCAAAACTCAGGAATTGAATTAGGAATTACTACAATCAACGTGGACAAAGGCGGTTTTAAATGGTCTTCTGATATTGTTTTTACTAAAAATACGGAAAAAATTATTTCTTTGTATAATGGTGCAAAAGATGATATTGGCAATAAATGGTTTATCGGTCAGCCACTTTCAGCCATTTTTGACTATAAAAAATTAGGCATTTGGCAAACAAGCGAAGCTGATGCAGCAAAGGCTTTGGGAAGTACGGTTGGACAAATTAAAATTCAAGACAACAACGGACGTGATGCTTCGGGAAATCTTACTGGAATCCCCGATGGAAAAATCACGCAAGATGATAGAGTAATTTTAGGCTCGGATATTCCAAACTGGACGGGAAGTATTACAAACCGATTCAGTTACAAAGGTTTTGATTTGAATTTTATTTTTTATGCCCGTCAAGGACAAACAATCATCAGTGGATTTCATCAAAATTTGAATCAATTGGCAGGACGTTATCAACAAATGAAGGTGGATTATTGGACTCCAAATAACCCAACAAATGAGTTTCCACAGCCTAAATCAAATCAAGAATTTCCAGTAAACAATGGAGCAATTATTAATTTTGATGGTTCATTTGTGAAATTACGTAATATCAACTTTGGATATGCGGTTCCCCAAAAGATTGCAAATTCGATTGGTATAGAATCTTTGAGACTATTTACAAGTATTCAGCAACCGTTTATTTGGTCGAGTTATCGCTCAAAATATAATGGAGTTGATCCAGAAACGGCTGGTAATACGGTAGATAGAAATGTTACTCCTGCAACCACGATAACCACATTTGGTTTGAACGCTAAATTTTAATTGAGGTAAAAGACACAATTTTGTCTTTTAATTTTAAAATACACTTGAAAGAATTTTAAGGATTCATTTCGATAAAAAAATAAAAACATGAAAAGAATATATTTCAATATAAAAAAATCAATAACCCTAATGAGTTTTGCAGTTTTTATGCTCATTAGTCAATCTTGTTCAGATTTACTGAAAGAAGAGGTTATTTCGGGAGTGAGTAATGATTACATCAATACTACCGCTGGATTTAATGCCGCCATAAATTCCGCTTATGCTTCATTGAGAGGATATTATGGAACACAAATGGGATTAACCGTTACAGAATACGGAACAGATTTATACGCTACTGGGGCAGATGGCGGTTATAAAGGTTTTCACTTTTATGATGCTCAATTAAACTCACAAGTTGATTGGTTAAAATTAATTTGGGATGAATTATACCGTGGAATCAACACTTGTAATGCAGTCATAGAAAGAGCTCCAAAGGCAACGGGTATTTCTGATGCTTTGAAAAAACAGAGAGTTGCAGAAATGAAATTTTTGAGAGGGCATTATTATTTCCTTTTATTCCAGCAATGGGGAGGAGTAGATTTGAGATTAACGGAAACACTGGCTCCCACAAAAACTACAAAGAGAGCAACTGATGCTGAAATGTACACAGCCATTCTTGCAGACCTTGAAGGTGCATTGCCAGATTTAGAGAATAAAGCTAAATCTTCTGATTATGGTCGTGCAACCAAAGCGGCAGCCGAACATTTATTGGCTCGTGTGTATTTGGCAAAAGCAATGTCAACCGTAAAAGCGAATGATGATTATTCAAAAGCGGCAACTTATGCTCAGAATGTGATTTCAAATTACGGTTTCAAATTATTACCAGATTTTGCGAGTGTTTTTGCTCAAGGTGCGGGCGAAATTAATGATGAGATTATTTTTGCGGTGCAATATACTACTGACCCCGCTACTAATTTAGCCCCCGCTCCTTTGAATAATGACCAACCAAGTGGAGACGGTAATACGCAAGGAAACAACCTCCACCTATTTTTTGGAATGCAATACGATGTGCAAGCTGGAATGCAACGTGATATTTTTTATGATAGACCTTTCAAGCGTTTAAGACCAACTAAATATTGTATTGAAACAGTTTTTGGTGAACGTGTAAATGACTCTCGATATAAAAAATCATTTAGAGATACTTGGTTAAGCAATCTTCCTGGTTCTTACAATACAGCTTTTGATAATTCTAAGGCAAGAGTTACTTTTAAAGCAGGGGACACAGCTATTTATATGCCAGGTTTTGAAATGTCATTAGCGGATAGAGCAAAGAGACCTTATCAAGTCTTGGTTCCAAGTGCTTATAATGAAGCATTATTCCCAACTTTGATAAAATTCATGGATCCCCTTCGTCCAGATAGAACGTACGCACCAGGTAGTCGTGATTTCTTAGCTTTCCGTTTGGCAGATACTTATTTGATGTTAGCGGAGGCTCAGTTATTTTTAGGTAAAACCAAAGAAGCTACCGATGCTGTGAATGTTGTTC
The DNA here is from genome assembly GCA_043765945.1 of Arcicella sp. Taxonomy (GTDB): domain Bacteria; phylum Bacteroidota; class Bacteroidia; order Cytophagales; family Spirosomataceae; genus Arcicella. The sequence goes on along the minus strand of JAYUIP010000480.1, from coordinate 1,525 downwards.
GTCGTCGTGCTGCATTCGCTGGGAAGGCATTAGCCATGGAGATTACTCCCACTCAAATGACCATGGATTTCTTGATGGATGAGCGTGGACGGGAATTAGCGGGAGAACAAATTCGTTGGATGGACTTAAAACGTTGGGGAAAATTAGTAGAAAGAGTAAAATTGGCAAATCCACAAGCGGCAGGATTTGTGAAAGATTTTCATAATTTACGCCCAATTCCTCAATCACAAATTGATAGAACAGATGGCGGAGCAACGGCATTTCCTCAGAATGCTGGGTACTAATTTAGTTAAGAGTTGATAATTAAAAATTTATAGTTGAAAACAAAAGAGGCTTCTAAATCCAAAGATTTAAAAGCCTCTTTTGTTGATTCTCAAAAACTATTCCCTATTAATTCTTAACTATTAATTAACTCAAACGGTCTTTAAAACTCTCATACCCAAAAGACTTAATCAAGTCGAAAGTATCATCTTCACGCCAAATGCCAATTGAAGGCAGATTTACACCGTTGAAAGTGGTAGTTTTCACCATCGTATAATGAATCATATCATCAAAAACGATTGAATCGCCAATTTCTAAGGGTTTATTAAAAGAATAATCTCCGTAGAAATCTCCTGCCAGACAAGTCATTCCCCCAAAACGATAAGTCGGTTTTCCTTCGACTGGTTCGTGATAGGCTCCTAAGATTACGGGTTTATAGGGCATTTCCAAAGTATCGGGCAAATGAGCCGCAAAACTCATATCCAAAATTGCCACATTAATTCCCTGAGAATCAATAATATCCATCACCGTTGAAGTTAAATAACCCGTTCGCCAACCCACTGCCGAACCTGGCTCCATGATAATTTTTAGGTTGGGGAAACGAGATTTTAACCCTTTCAAGATAGTAATTAAATGCTCAACGTCATAACCCGTTTTCGTAATTAAATGTCCACCACCCAAATTTAACCATTTTGCTTGCTTTAATAATCCTCCAAAACGTTCCTCGATTGCCTGTAAAGTTCTTTCCAACGTAAAAGAATCGTTTTCACACAAGGTATGCGAATGTAAGCCTTCAATGCCTTCGGGCAGATTATCGCCTAATTGATTTCGAGTAATCCCCAGACGTGAACCTGCAATGCAAGGATTATACATATCGGTCTCAACCTCAGAGTATTGCGGATTAATTCTTAGTCCGCAACTTACCCCTCCTGCAATTGCTCGTTCTCTAAATTTATTGAATTGATTTAAGGAATTGAAGGAAATATGATTTGAGTAAGTCAGTAATTCATCAAATTCTGAATCCAAAAAAGCTGGAGAATACACGTGCGTTTTTGCCCCCATCTCTTCAAAACCCAAACGAGCTTCATGCAAAGAACTCGCCGTCGAACCCGCCAAGTATTGCCTGACCATCGGAAAGGTTGAGAACATGGAAAAGCCCTTTAAGGCACAAATTATTTCGATATCCGCTTGCTCTTGAACGTATTTTAGTAATTCTAAATTTTTGCGTAATAGTCTGTCTTCCAAGACGTAACAGGGAGATGGT
>JAYUIP010000479.1:0-2083 GCA_043765945.1 Arcicella sp. | reverse complement strand
AATTAGGGATTAGTATTGGTCTCAAAGGGTTTCTAACTGGTACTTTTCCTCTATATTCACGTAGTGGGCAATTTAGAGTATTTATTGATTCTCACTATTATCTCTAATTCCATAAACAGGGTGGGCTTCAATTTTGCATGCTTGTCTTTTAACAGCACAATCACCCCAAGCACTCGCATAAATTGCTCGAAAACCACCTGCTACTAAACCTCCAAGAAAACCAGCCCCAGCCCCAGCAGGTCCAGTTGTTATTGCACCCCAAGCGGCAGCTCCTACAGCACCAGCCAACATCTCTCCAACTTTATTTCTCATACATGTATCATATGCTTCACATCTCGCACCGCCAGAACCTTGATCAGCATTTGCGTCAATCCATTCTTGTGGTATCTCTTCACTTTGCAAACGAGCGGATAACTTCTTACCAACCATCATCTCTCCACTTACAGCATTTAGTTGGTTCGATAATTTTTGTAATGGTATATTATTGTCTTTTGACCACTTGGATACCTTCTTTATCTTATTATCCAAAAAATTTGCATACTTGGAATAATCCTCTACGCTTCCAAATCCTAAAACTTTTCTTATTAATTCTAATTGAGCATCTTGTGAGAGTTTACTAAATTCTTCCTTATTTCTAAATTTGTTGATGTTTTCATTCTTTTGAAAATTCATAACATTTAGATAATGATCTACACGCCTTTGAGAATTAATAGTCATCAATGATGCAATTTGCATATCAGCGATAATATCAATTGGAACATCTTTTAAAATTATTGATATTTTACTTTCTGGAATAGTCGGCTCAATATTACTTACATCACAACTATTAGTTGAAAATACACACAATACTACTAAATAAATGCTAACAGAGCGTTTAAAAAAGACACTCATAAATTTGGAAATTTGTAACTTCTTCATATTTTTACATCGGTTTTATAAAAAACGTGAAACTAATGCCCTTCCTCTGGTCTCCAAACTGTAGTGGGGCATTTTTCTTACTCTATTGTAGGCTTTTCAGACTCCGCCTTTGTCATTGCAATAACACTACAAATTTGCAAGACATTTCTAACAAAGTAAATACTCCCTAAGCACTATTTTAGTACCAATTTTGTGGTACTTAGGTAGTATTTTAGTCTTTAAACTTCATTAAGAATCGCATCATAGCTTGTTTGCCTTTGATTCCTAACTTCCGCATACAGTTTTGTCGGTGGCGTTTTACAGTCTTTTCAGCAATATTGAGATTATCCGCAATTTCTTTATTTAAATATCCCTTAGAAGCAAGTTTGAGGACTTTAATTTCTTGGCGAGTGAATTCTATTTCACCCCCGCCAGCGTTAGAAAGTATTAATTCCATAGGGTTTTATTGTGTTTAAAAGGGTTTTACTATTATTATTTTTAAAATAACAATCAAATGTAGAAACTTATTTTGTTAATTTAATTGAAATTTTCTACGAATATAAAAATATTAAGTATATAAAGGGGGGTGGTAATCTATTGATAATCAGATAGTTACAAATAAAAAAATCCATGAAAGATTTTCATGGATTGATGATGAAATTAGTAAACGGTAATTCCACATAAATCAAAATCTAAAACCCACTATTCATCCAACATCTCCGTAAGCATCTTATAACGCCCAACTCTTTCTTGCAAATCCTTCATCGTCAGCGTAATTTGTTTGCCTTTGGGTTTTCCATTTTGGTAAGTAATCACCTTCAAAGTAGTAGCCGTTTTCGGAATTTCTAACATTTTACCCTGATATTTTGGGGTAAAATTATCGGGATTTGTACCGTCAAAAGTATAGTAAATCTCCAAACCACTCACTTCCGTAGTCAATTCAATTTTCAATTTCCCGTCCCCATCTTTTTCCGTTCTCACCACCGCATCATACATAGATAAAGCATAATTCAATTTTGCTTCATCCATTCTTAGAAAATACGTCTCTAATTTCTTCGTAAAATAATCCCAATTCTTCTTCCCTTTTTGGCTCCATAAAACCTCTGAAATCGCCAAAATCCGTGGATAAAGCATATATTCTAAGTGTCGAGTAGTTGGCACAGATTCAGTCCAAAGATTACCTTGC
>JAYUIP010000478.1:0-2084 GCA_043765945.1 Arcicella sp. | reverse complement strand
TTTTAGGAGGAGAAAGTTATATTACAAAATCATTGGTTTAATTGTGGTGTTCACATAGAATAAATGCAAGCCATCAAAAATTTTCCACAAAAAAAGGAATTACGAACAATCGTAACTCCTTTTTTTGCTGTTAATTAACTAAGAGCCTTCTATCGGGATCGAACCAATGACCTACTGATTACAAGTCAGTTGCTCTACCAGCTGAGCTAAGAAGGCTTTTCTAAACAATTCCCGAAACGTTATTTCTTTATTGTGATGCAAAATTAGGGCGTTTTTGGTTTCTGTGCAAGCCTTTTGGAAATAAAATGCTAAAAAAAATGCAAATAATTGATAAGGTTTTGATTTTCAAAAGATTAGTTCCTCAATTATTTTTCATAAAATCCAAAATTATCTTCGCTAATTCCTCTGGTTTGTCTTCTTGAACAAAATGTCCTGCCTTTTCAACAGTTGTATGTGGTTGTCCTTTTGTGCCAGGAATAATCCCTTGCAAAACCACATCTCCTCCTTTTGTGATGGGGTCTGAGTCGCTAAAACAAGTTAAAAATGGTTTCTGCCAATTCATTAATTTCATCCATGCTTTTCGATTATCTTCCGAAGCTGGATTGTCTGGCGAGGTGGGTACTAAATTTGGAAATATTCTGGCTCCTGCCTTGTACTTTTCTTCTGGAAATGGAGCATCGTAGGCAGCGATTTCTTCCGCTGAAAGTGGGTTAGAACTTCCTCCATTAACAATATTTCCCGTTGGAAAAATAGGAATGGTTTGCGAAAATTCTTGCCATTGTTTAAAGGCTTCCGAAGGCGGTTGATCGCCCGTAGGCAAGCCTGTATTACTGGCAATTATCCCTGCAAAACGTTCTTCGTTTTCCGTGGCTACTCGTAAGCCGATAAGTCCGCCCCAATCTTGGCAGAATAATGTAATATTCTGTAAATCAAGTATTTGCATAAATTTCGCAATCCATTGAACATGATTTTTATAGGAATAATCTGATAATTCAGAGGGTTTGTCGGACTTGCCAAAACCAATTAAATCAGGGGCTATGACTCTATATCCTTCTCTTGATAAAATCGGAATAATTTTACGATAAAGATACGACCAAGTGGGTTCGCCGTGCATTAATAGAATGACTCCTCCAGAGGGTGTTCCTTCGTCAAGATAGTGCATTCGGAGATTATTAATTTGAACGTAATTTGGCGTGAAGTTATAGTCCTTCAAATTAGAAAAACATTCATCGGGTGTTCTGAGAATTTGCATGGGTTAAAAAGATTTTGATGAATTATCAAGTAAATTAATTAAAATAAAACATACTACGAACATCTATTTCATGTTTATTTCTGAATTTCAGTGTAGCATTTTTACCTTTGTGAGAAAATAAGTACGAATCAAGAGATTCGTTTTACACAACATGACTTTACCAGAATTATTAAAACAAGACTTTTTATCCGAATTCCAATTCCAAGCCTCCCGAAGCGGTGGTGCGGGCGGACAGAATGTTAATAAGGTTTCTACCAAAGTTGAATTGAGACTTAACGTCTTAACTTCATGTATTTTAGATGACTCTCAAAAAGAGTTAATCCAGAAAAAGTGCAAAAATCAAATTAATTCAGAAGGTGAATTAATCATCGTTTCGCAAGAAGAGCGGACACAGTTACGAAACAAAAATACTGTAATAAAAAAGTTTAGAGAGCTGTTAATCAAGGTTTTAACGATTCCTAAAAAACGAATAAAAGTTACACCAACCGCTAAAATGATTGCAGAACGTTTAAAAAATAAAAAAATGGATTCTGAGAAAAAGGCAAATCGAGGTAAGATTGATTATTAGTTATTTATTAGTAGGGGTTCTTTATTAAATGTATTTCTCAATAACTTGACAATTCGAATCTAAGTCTTAATACTTCAACAAACCAAACTTCAACAATTATATTGAAATGACTCCTAAACAACAAGGTTATTTTTTTCCCGCTGAATGGCATCCGCACGTGGCTACTTGGCTGACTTTTCCGCATAATGCCCACTCTTGGCAAGGTGATAAATTGGCAAAAATGTATCCTCAATATTTTCAGTTTATCAAGGCTATTTCAAAAGG
>JAYUIP010000477.1:0-6023 GCA_043765945.1 Arcicella sp. | reverse complement strand
TCTTGGGTAAAAAGATTACCAATTTTTTTGATAGGTTCATCCGTTAAATTACTCAAAATCTGCACATTTAGATCAGATATTTCTTCATAACGTTCACGGTCAAAAGGGCTATCTTCGCTATAAAAAATACCTGCTTGGGCAATTGATTGAAGGCGTTTTGCTATAGAGAGGAGGTTGAGGTTTTGCATGATTTGGCAAATTACTTTTTTTTGCAAAAATACATAAAAAAGGGATTAGATAAATGTCTAATCCCCAATTACAAAATACCAACAACCGTTTTCTAATTCGCCCTCGCAGCCTTATAATTCAAAGGTTTCCAAGTATTATTCTTAGAATTTATATCTGGAAAAACGTGGTCTGGGTCGATTGTTACCGATTTCAAAGGCATTGTTGTTGAACTTTTAAATGTCCAAGTTCCACCTCTTTGCCAAATCTCAACAGGCAACGTAACTCGTTCTTTCATACCGCCCGCCATTTCCATTTCAACAATGGCTGGCATTGCTAATTTTTCCAAATTTTCAATCGTGATAACTGCCCCATTTTTTGGGTCTTGCTCTACGTATTGCACATCTTTTACCGATTGGTCGAGTTTCCAAGTTTCATAAAACCACCCTCTCCAAAACCACGATAAATCTTCCCCAGCGGCATCTTCTATCGTTTTGAAAAAGTCGTAAGGCGTTGGATGTTTGAATGCCCAACGTTTGATGTATTCACGAAAAGCATAATCAAAACGCTCTTGACCGAGGATTTGCTCACGCAACATTTTTAAGCCTAAACCTGGCTTGTAATACGCCTCAAAACCTAATCCGTTTGGTTGAATAACGTCAGGAATATTCATAATTGGCTCGGCAGATTCACGAAATATTTGCTTTGACATTTGGTGCATATCAATTTTCGCCCCTTTGTATTCTCCTTTGTTGAACTCATCGGTTGAATAAAAATTGATAAATGTATTAAAACCTTCATCCATCCAAGCAAATTTACGCTCGTTTGAACCCACAATCATTGGAAACCAATTATGCCCAAATTCATGGTCAGTTACGCCCCAAAGGCTTTCTCCTGAGCTACTTGCTCCACAAAAAACAATCCCTGGATATTCCATTCCACCCACAACGCCTGCAACATTAGTTGCCACTGGATACGAATACTCAAACAACCATTTTGAGTAATATTCAATGCAATTTTTCACGTATTCTGTTGAACGTGACCATGCTTTATCTCCCGCCGACTCGGAAGGATACGCCGACATTGCCAATGATTTTTTACCACTCGGTAAATTAATTCTGGCGGCATCAATCATGAATGCCTTTGAGGTTGCGAATGCGACATCACGAGCCATTGAACAACGGAATTTCCACGTAATTTTACCATCTTTTTTAGGTCTTGAGTTCTCTTTTCCAACCTCATCTTTTTCAAGTATCATCACCGTTTTATCACTATTTGCGGCATCTGCCAAACGTTTCTGTTGCTCCGAAGTCCAACATTCATTTGGATTAGTTAATTCTCCTGAACCAACCACAATATGCGTTGAAGGCACCGTAACGGCATATTCAAAGTTGCCATATTCCAAATAAAACTCACCCGCTCCCAAATATGGAAGCACGTTCCAGCCCTCAATGTCGTCATAAACACACATTCGAGGATACCACTGGGCGAGTTCATAAATCGTTCCGTTCTTGGCTTCTTGCGTACCCATTCTATCCGAACCGTATTTTGGAATATTGAATGAGAATGTCACCTTGATTTTTGCCGCACCAGTACGTTCCACCAAAGGCGAAGCCAACTTGATTTGCATACGAGTATCAGTGATGTTAAAATCTGCGGGTTTCCCATCAATCGTTACGGATTTTACTTGGTAACCACCATCAAAACCCACATTTCCAAAGCGTCCGCCCGAAATTGAGGTTGTTAATCCTCCACGAGATTTTGTGTTAAATTGGTTTTGGTCTAATTGTAACCAAACAAAATTAAGTTTATCGGGAGAAGCATTTTTGTAGGTAATCTCAACATCTCCTTCCACCGTGTTTTTTACATCATCTAACGAAACATTGATTTTGTAATCGGCTGAATTTTGCCAATAATTAGCCCCAGGAGTTCCAGAGCCACTTCTTGTTGGGGTTGAGAGCGTGTAATTAAACAGCGGATTGAACAAATCATATTGACTATAATTTGATTTTTGCGGTACTTGTTGAGCCTCAGCACCGAAGGTAGTAAACAGGGCGGTTGCGGCAAAAATTAGTTTCTTCATTCTTGATTTAGGTTGTAATGTTGATTAATTGTTTTTGCCACTGAGACACCAAGAAAATGAGTTCAAAATCTTTGTGCCTTCAAGTCTTTATGGCAACTCAGGTATGGCAATTTAAGTAAATAACTTAAAAAACTAATCACTTGTTGTTTGGAGGGTTTTAATAAATGATGTTTGGTCAAACAAAAAGGTCTTCCAAATTTGATTGAAAGACCTTTGAATCTAAACTATAATGAATTTTATTTTTTCACAGCGGGAGTCGTTGCAAATGAAATCGGCAAAACGTGATAAGCACTTACGGCATCACCTTTATCTGAGGCAGGTTGCCACGCTGGCATCATTTTAATTACTCTAATGGCTTCTGAATTACAGTCATCATTTGGACCTTTTACCAAATGTACCTTATCTATTCTACCATCTTTTCTCACTACAAATCTGATGAAAACTCTACCCTTTACTTCCTGCCCCTTAACTACCTCTGAAATCTTTAAGTTTTGTGCAAAAAAAGATTTCATCGCTTCAATACCTCCCACAAAACTTGGTGCAATGGTTGGACTAATATAAATAGAATCTCTATCAACTTCATCAATATCATTTACCTTTAAGCCCCCTGCATTATAAAACTTTTTCTCTTCTTCCGTTAAAACAGTCTGTTTAAAATCCGCTTTTGGTTTTCCTTCTGAGGCTACCCGTCCGTTCAACATTAAGGAAGGTGCTTCATAACTTGTTGTAGGTGCCGAAACTGACTTTTGCTCTTCTATTTTGGAAACGAGTTCCTTATTTTTTGTAGGAAAACTCTTTGAAGAAGTTGATGCTGAAACATTTTTCAAACCTAATGTCGCCTTCGCTTTTGCAATACTTGCTTCCAATTCATCTAATTCTTTCTCATCAAATTCTTCTTCATCATTTTCATCATCCTCGAGATATTTTTCTGCCGCAGATTTTTTTGCACCTGTCATTGGCACAGGTAAATTCTCAGAAGTTTTTTTGGGAGCAACCACAGTGTTTGTGTCAGTTTTTGAGGAACCAACCGTGGGCTTAACAATATATTGAGCAAAGGAAATTAGACCAAAAAAGCATAAAAAAATGCTTATAAACAATATTTTTTTCATGGATCGTAAGGAAATAATAAGAAATATCTAAATCAAATAATCAAAAATTTAGTGCCAAAAATAAGCCAAATTTTTAAAGATATTTTAGATTTAAACTATGGAATTTATACCGCCGAAAATAATAAGTAAGGACAGTAAATAAAGCACGATTTAGATTAATCAATGAGCGAATGGCGGTAGGCATTTAAAATGACTAACCAAATTTATTACTTTTTTGTAAAAACTAATACTTTTTTTGATAATTTGTTTAAACACTTACTTTAAAACCTAAAATTCGAGTTAAAGTATCGTTTTACTATTGATAATTAATATTTTAAGCTCATAATGGTGTCGGCTTTATTATAACGTTTAATAGTAATATCAAGCGAGTTGGTTTTCTTGGAAATAGAATTGTAAGGTAAAATAAAGTCACCAATGTTTGATTTATCATTTAAGAGACTAACTACTCTTTTTTCACCCTTATTATTCTGAATTTCAACAACATATTCAACGTTATTTTCAGGAGGAATTACGTTGTACCATTTTCTCAAAATCTTCCCGTTGAAAGCAGCTTCTTTTAATTCGTTTTGCCCTCGAAAAGACGTTTTTGGAGCATTGCTTTTTGTAAAATAATCAATGCCAAAAGCAATTATTGCAATTAAAATTATTACTGGAACAATGTTCTTAGTAAGTGGATGAGGCTCTTCATTTGAAGGTTTTGAACCACCGCCACCTCCTCCAAGCATATTGCCAATTAACGGAATTTTTAACTTCGGACGAGTTCGACTTACGGGTCTGTATGACGAAGGTGTTTGTTCCATGTTTTTTAAAGGGTTAATTTTGAAATAAATCTTAAATTTTTAACGAAATGTTCATCCAAATATTATGAAAGAAAAAGACAAATCTCTCCCGCCATTTATCAAATCTTGGCAACAATTATACTGGATTCTTGTGGGTAATTTAGTGTTGATGATTTTGCTTTTTTATTGGTTTGGGGAGTATTTTGGGTAATACTAAACCGCCACCTTCACCATCTCCACCAATTTCTCCACCACAAAATCCACTTCTTCAACTGTATTATATTTTGAAAAAGAGAAGCGAACTGATGGACGGTCAGAGGGTACATTCAAAGCCGTTAAAACGTGTGAACCGATGTCTGAACCACTCGTGCAAGCACTACCACCCGAAACGGAAATCTTGTTAATGTCTAAATTAAAGATAAACATATCGCCTTCGTCAGAAGGTGGGAAAGCTACATTAAGAACGGTATAAAGGCTCTTTTCTAAATTATCTGAATCCCCGTTGAATTGAATGTCTTCTATGTTTTGTCTCAATTTTGTAATCATTCTGCCCTTCAAACTCTCAATATGCTGACGATGTTCGTTCATACCCGAATAAGCAATTTCTAACGCCTTCGCCATGCCCACAATTCCGTAAACATTCTCGGTTCCACCACGCATATTACGTTCCTGCGAACCTCCATGTATGAGCGGTTGAATTTTATTTTTTGAGTTAATATAAAGAAATCCCACACCTTTTGGTCCGTGAAATTTGTGAGCTGCCCCTACTAAGAAATCTACTTTCATTTGCTGTAAATCATGCGGATAATGTCCCATGGTTTGCACGGTATCGGAATGAAAAATGGCACCGTAATCCTCACACATTTGTCCCACGATTATCATATCCAATAAATTGCCTACTTCATTATTTCCGTGCATTAATGAAACTAAGGTTTTTGGATTATCCCGTAATAATTCTTCTAAATGAGTCAAATCAACGTGTCCTTTTGAATCTAAACCAACAAAACTTAACTTGATTTTACCTTTTTTTGCCAAGTATTCTAAGGTGTGCAACACAGCATGATGTTCAAGGAATGAAGTAATGGCGTGAGTAATTCCAAAGGCTTCAATTGAGCGAATAATTGCCATATTATCAGCCTCCGTTCCACCCGAAGTGAAGGTAATTTCAGCGGGCGAAGCATTCAATAGTCCCGCAATGTTTTTTCTGGCACGTTCAACTGAACTTCGCACTTCCCGCCCGTGTCCGTGAATGGATGAAGGGTTTCCAAAATTCATTTCCATCATCGGTAACATGGCTTCAATAACAGCTTTGTCGATGGGAGTAGTGGCGGCATTGTCTAAATATATTCTGTTCATTCGTAAAATATTTCTGTATTAATTAAAGTATAAAGTTAGTTGTTTTATGGATGATAATTGATAAACAATTTTTGTAGAGAAAGTGCTTAAACAGTTTGTTAAAATAATTGTTTTTGGAATTACTGTATTTTTTACAAAGATAATGTAAATATTTTTACGGTTCTAAATAGGTACTATCAAAAGAGATAATTGCTTACATAATTAGCGACCATTTCTTATATAGCTCAATTAACACATTTTTTCTAAAAGTGAGAATTATGTAACTTATAGTAGAAATTATGTAATAATTCGTGTTTGAACCTTTTATAATTTTGTCGTATGGAAATTCATCCATTATTCTAAACAACAAATTAAGCATGGCAACTACGGCAACAAAGAACGCTCCAGACACAAAAACAAAGAGTGATTCAACCTCAAAATCGAATGGTTCAAGTTCAAAATCAAATGGCTCAGATTCAAAATCAAATGATTCAGCATCAAACATTGATTCTACGATTGAGAGCATCGAGCAACACATTGAAAAGAAATCTC
>JAYUIP010000476.1:0-6039 GCA_043765945.1 Arcicella sp. | reverse complement strand
TTCGATTTCGATACTTCTTGAAAGTTGTTCTTCAACTTGGATTATAAATTTTTTCATTTCCATAATTTTTTATATTGTCCATTACCTAAAAATTCAATTAATCCTAAATCTCTAAGGTATTGAAGTTGTTGTCTAATTTTATCTTTAATCCGATTATTTGAGGGGTAAATTTTTTTAAGATTGTTTTCGAATCCATTAACTTCTTTTAAGCTAAAAAATTGATTAGGAATAGAGTTTACGCATTTAAAAACCTCTAATTTCCATCCGTTTAAGGTAGAAATTATAGAGTTATCTGGTATTTCTAAAACATCAAATCTTTCTTCTGGTGTTTCAATTGCATATTTAGGCAATTTTTGGGAAATAGCTTTGGGTAATTTTGAAAGAATTTCCCTGACTGTATTAATGTCGGTCTTTTTTACTACACCTGTATTTTCATTTTTAGAAATAGCCTCAAAATCCAACACAACTTTTGAAACAAATAATTTATCATCTGAATAAATACCATGTTCATAATTGTTAATTAATCCACCATTCGTCAAGTTTCCAGAAGTAATAATTACTTTTTTATCGTCAAAAAGGTAAATTTTGGAATGAAGTTTTGAAAAGTTTTTTACCATTCCATCAGCCTCTATTATCTTATCTAAGGCTGATAAATCAAGTGACCCAGAATACAAATTAGGTAATTTAAATGAAGTTATAAGTTCAATATTTGTTTTAGTTTGCTTTTTAGAAAGTAACTCATGACAAATATTTTCTTTCACAAAAGGGGAAGTTATTTTTATAGATTTCGTAGAATTTGAGACTAATTCTAACAATTCATTCTTCCAAGGAGGAGTATGCTTAGCGTTTCGAGTATTATCAACAATGAAATCTTGAATGAGTTCAAAGGGGCGATGGCAGAGCAATTTGTTTTACAACAACTGAAAACAAATAAAGAGCTGTTTGTTACTTATTGGACAAACGAAAGAAGTACGGCGGAGGTTGATTTTGTAGTTCAAAAAAATAACGAAGTTATAGTGATTGAGGTAAAATTTGGCGAAAATGTGCGGTCAAAAAGTTTCAAGTTTTTTTATGAGCAATATCAACCAAATATGGCTCTGAGAATGTCAGGATTGCCTTTTAAACAGCAAGATTGGCTTACTAATATTCCTTTATATGGCGTTAATAGTTTGTGAAATTTTCTTGCCTTTGTGTATGTCTCCACAGACGAACGAGCCAAATTGAATTGATGAGTTGTCTGTGAAGACACATACAACAACAATAAGCTAAGTCGAATTGGTAGAATCGTCTGTGGAGACATAGACAACGGCAATAGTATTTAACATAAACTCAAAAAGCCCCTCAGAACCAAATCTAAGGGGCTTTCCAATCAAAAAATCATCACAAACTCAATTTCTTAACCTCTTTCACGGCAAAGTCTGCGGCTCGGGAGGTGAGTGCCATGTAGGTTAAGGATGGGTTCACGCATGAGGCGGAGGTCATACAGGCTCCGTCGGTCATAAATATGTTTTTCACGGCGTGTACTTGGTTGTGGGCGTTCAAGACAGACGTTTTAGGGTCACGTCCCATGCGGGCAGTTCCCATTTCGTGGATTGCCATGCCTAAGAATGAACCTCGGTCGTTGGTTTTTACGTTTTTCAAACCTGCCATTTCTAACATTTCTTTGGCATCATTTGCCATATCCACTCGCATTTTCTTTTCATTTTCTCTCAACTCAGCATCAAAAACAACCAAGGGCATTCCCCATTTGTCTTTTTCAGTTTTGTGGAGATACATTTTGTTTTCGTAATAAGGCAGTGTTTCACCAAAACCACCCAAGCCCATTGTCCAATTGCCAGGTTTGGTTACTTCGTTTTTATAATCTGCCCCAAAACTCAACTCTGCCACATTACGTTGCCAGCCTTCACGACTACCGCCACCTTGATATCCAAATCCACGTAAATAATCACGTTTATCCGTACCAATATTACGATACCGTGGAATGTAAATCCCATTGGCACGCCGTCCGTAATAATATTTATCTAAATCGCCTTCCCATTGCCCAGATGCTCCCGTGCGGAAGTGATGATCCATCAAATTATGCCCTAATTGCTCAGAATCATTGCCCAATCCATTCGGAAAACGACTTGAAACGGAGTTTAACATCAATGCCGTTGAACCTATCGTACTTCCACAAACGAAGATGATTTTGGCAAAATATTCACGGTCTTGCATCGTCACAGCATCTCGCACACGTACACCCGTTGCTCTTTGTTTCTTTTCATCATACATGATTTCCGTTACCACAGAATCGGGTCGTAAGGTCAATCTTCCCGTCTTTGCAGCATAAGGGAGTGTACATGACTGCGTACTGAAATATGCTCCATACGGACAACCAAGCGAACATTTGTTGCGGTACTGACACGCTCCACGACCTATATCGGTCTGAGCTTTGCCCGCCGCCGAAAGATTGGCAACTCTTCCCATCGTCATGTTTCTACCTGGGAAATTCTTTTCAATTCTTTGCTTTACTTCCTTCTCCACACAGAACATTTCCATTACTGGCAGAAACTCACCATCGGGTAATTGAGGAAGTCCTAATTTTTCACCCGAAATCCCAGCAATTTTTTCTACGTAAGAATACCACGGAGCAATGTCTTTATAACGAATGGGCCAATCGGTAGCAATCCCGTCTTTAAGGTTAGCCTCAAAATCAATATCACTCAAACGATACGACTGTCGACCCCACATGATGGATTTGCCACCCACAATATTTGGACGATACCAGTCGAAACGTTTTTCTTCTTTGTATAATGAATCAGAGTCGTTCATCCAGTATTTTTCCGTCATTTCGTTATACGGATAATCACGAGCTAATTTTGGATGAGATTCCTTCTGTTCGTTCGTCAGACGACCGTTATATTTGGTTTCCCAAGGGTCTTTCATGGCGTTTTCATAGCCCGTAATGTGGTCGAGTTGCTTGCCCTTTTCAAGCATCAAAACTCGTAAGCCCTTCTCAGTCAGTTCTTTGGCAGCAAAACCACCTGATATACCCGAGCCAATCACGATGGCATCGTAGGTCATTGCCTTTACGGCATCAATGTTTAAGTTCATAAGAATAGTCCCCTAACCCCCAGAGGGGGAATCTTAGAGAAGTTTAATTTTTGGTAAATTATAACGGTACTTTTTGTTCCCCCTCTGGGGGTTAGGGCGACCGACGCTTCGGGGCTTCTACAACGCCCAAGCCTTTTGTCCTGCCTTTAACGGAATACAACCCTGAAACTTCCCTGGAATGGGTAAATATTCTAAGGCTTTGGTGGCTCCGATTTCGGAAGTAAAATATCCCGTAACGGTCAATTCTTTCATTCTTTGGAAGAAAGGTTTGTCATTTACGGTTGATAATTTAACCATTTCATTCTTCTGAGTTACGTCTAAGTCCACGAAACTTTTCCCAAATTTCGCTTGACTGTCAGCATCTAATTTTGCCAAACCAGCGTAGAATTTCTCTTGGTCTTCTTTCTTATAACAATCACGCATTACCCGCACGATAAATTTTTCTGCCCCAGCGGCTTTTGCTCCTGGCGAGTCGGTTGTGGGAATAATAATGTCGGCAACTTCTGCCAAAAAGGCTTCTTGTTCAGCGGAGACGGTGATGCTTTCGCCCGTGTTGGTTATTTGTCCCATCACACCCGCCATCAAAGGGGCTGCAAGAACTCCGCCCATCATGAGGGCTACTCGTTGTACGGCTTCTCTACGATTCATATTTTGTTGTTATTTTTATTCATTCAAATATAAATGATTATTGGGAGATATTAATGAGTGCTTATGGGTTTTAAAAAGTACTGAATTAAGGCTATGCCTAAAAACGAAGAAAGGCAGTAATCTACTGCCTTTCTTCGTTAAAATTAAAAAATATTATTGATTATAACCATTTGATTATTAACGGTTTATAATTATGCCAACCTACTCCGTAACAGCTGCCTCGTACTCGTTAATCGAAACGCAACTACAAATCAAATTTCTATCGCCATACGCCGAATCAATTCTTGAAACGGTGGGCCAGAATTTACTTTCTCTGGTGTATGGCAATGGGAAAACGGCTTTTTCACGAGTGTATGGTCTATCCCAATTTTCAGTTAAAACTACTGCCTGCGTGTGTGGAGCGTGTTTTAGAACATTATTTGCTTTATCGGCATTGCCTTCTTCAATTTCTCTAATCTCCTCACGAATACCAATCATGGCATCACAAAAACGGTCTAATTCAGCTTTTGATTCTGATTCTGTTGGCTCAATCATCAACGTTCCTGCCACTGGGAAAGAAAGCGTTGGAGCGTGAAAACCATAATCCATTAAACGTTTTGCAATGTCCTCAGCTTCAACACCAGCCGACATTTTGAATGGACGACAATCCAAAATCATCTCGTGAGCACAACGCCCTTCCGCACCTGTGTAAAGCACAGGATAATGTGCTTCCAAACGTGCTTTGATGTAATTGGCATTCAAAATTGCAATTTCAGTTGCCCGAGTGATGCCGTCGCCACCCATCATCGCAATGTAGGCATACGAGATAGTAAGAATAGATGCTGAACCGTAAGGTGCTGCTGAAACTGCCGTGATTGCTTGTTTTCCACCCACTTTCGGAATGACCGAATGACCTGGTAAAAACGGTGCTAATTGCTTGGCAACACCAATTGGACCCATGCCAGGACCTCCGCCACCATGAGGAATACAGAAGGTTTTATGTAAATTCAAGTGACAAACATCGGCTCCAATGGATGCGGGTGAAGTCAAACCTACTTGGGCATTCATATTTGCCCCATCCATGTAAACTTGCCCACCGTATTGATGAACCATCGCACAAATTTCAATGATAGATTCCTCAAAAACACCGTGCGTTGAAGGATAAGTTACCATCAAACATGACAAATTGGCCGCATGAAGTTCAACTTTTTCTCTCAAATCATCTAAATCAATGTTGCCTTCTTCATCACATTTCGTAACCACCACTTTCATCCCCGCCATCACCGCCGAGGCTGGATTTGTGCCGTGTGCTGAGGATGGAATTAAAGCAATATTTCTGTTAAAATCACCACGAGATTCATGGTAAGCACGAATAACCATCAAACCTGCATATTCTCCCTGAGCACCCGAATTTGGTTGGAAAGACATTGCTGAAAAACGAGTAATTTCACAAAGCCAATCGTTCAATTGATTAATCATGGCAGTATATCCTTGCACTTGATTCTTCGGAGCGAATGGATGAACATTCCCAAATTCAGCCCAAGTAACGGGAATCATCTCAGTAGTTGCGTTGAGTTTCATCGTGCAGGAACCCAAAGCAATCATGGAATGAACCATGGATAAATCTTTATTTTCCAAATGTTTTAAATACCTAAGCATCTCATGTTCAGAGTGATAGCTATTGAAAACGGGATGAGTCATAAAATTAGCTTTACGTTTCAAGGTTGTTGGAAAAGCATAATCCACTTGATCATAAAGCGTGTTCAATTCAACTTCCGAAGTGCCGATTTTCTCGAAAACACCAACGATATTCTGAACGTCTTGCACAGAACAAGTCTCATCCATTGAGATTCCGATGTAATTATAATCTTCGTAATAACGAAAATTGATTCCACTGGCAAGGGCTTCTTTTTTGAGGAAAGTCTCGTTGTCTCCTACGTGTACTTTTATGGTATCGAAATAGGCACTCGTTTCGATTTTGTACCCCAATTTTTCCAAAGCCAAAGCCGTCAATTTCGTCAAGCCGTGTACACGTTCAGCAATTGCTTTTATGCCTTCAGGACCGTGATAAACGGCATAAGCCGCTGCCATTACTGACAATAAAACTTGGGCAGTACAGATATTTGAAGTAGCTTTTTCACGGCGAATGTGTTGCTCACGAGTTTGCAAAGCCATTCGCAAAGCACGATTGCCTTGGGAATCCACCGATACGCCAATGATTCTACCTGGAAGGTGACGTTTGAATTCATCTTTCGTGCCAAAAAATGCGGCATGAGGACCACCAAAACCCATCGGAACCCCAAATCTTTGCGACGTTCC
>JAYUIP010000475.1:0-18079 GCA_043765945.1 Arcicella sp. | reverse complement strand
TGCGTTCGGTTGCTCAAATTGTGTCTTACGAGATTCCCTTGGGGCTTTCTGTGATGTGCGTGGTGATGATTTCGCAAACGCTGAACCTCCAAGAAATTAGTTTTCAGCAAGGGATTTATTCACCTGAAACAACCTATCTTTTTGGCTTAAAATTTTTGAATATTGATATTACAAACATTGGCGGAATTTTGTCTTGGAATATCGTTAGAGTACCATTCTTATTTCCAGTTTACGTCATATTTTTTATCGCTTCTTTGGCAGAATGTAATAGAGCTCCCTTCGATTTACCCGAAGCTGAATCTGAATTAGTGGGTGGTTTTCATACCGAATATTCTGGAATGCGTTGGGCGTTGGTTTTTCTTTCTGAATACGGTATGATGCTGTTAGTCAGTTTGTTAGGAGCAATTTTATTTTTAGGAAGTTGGAATACACCACTCCCAAATATTGTTTTTTTAAAATTAGCTGATTGGACTTCGGGCGAACCAAATTCATGGCTTGGTGTGGTTTGGGGAATGTTTTGGTTGTTATTAAAAGCCTATTTAAGTATTTTCGTAATGATGTGGATTCGTTGGACATACCCACGTTTACGGGTAGATCAATTGATGTATTTGACCTGGAAAGTGCTTACGCCTTTTGCGATTTTGGGTGTATTTTTATCGGCAATTTGGCGATTGTTGATGGTGTAATTTTATTGGAAATTATAGAAAAATATCTATCTTTACTTAATGAACCACTACGAAGAAAGTTTAGAATTAAAATGATTATTGGAAAAATATCTTTTAGAAATTGATGATTCTATTTTGATATATCCACCTTTTGAGGATGATGGAAAATTTGAATTTCTTATCAAAAAAGCGATTAATTACAGAAATATTATCCAGAAAATTAAAACGGATTTAGAATAATCATGGACAAAGCAATAATCAAAAAATATCAGCAAGCCATAAAAGAAGCTACTTCACAAGAAGAAAAACAAGTTATTGCATCGCAACTCCATTCATATATCGCCACATTATCGGTAAGTGAACAAGAAGCCTATAAATCAAGCGTAGTCATGGTTATTGAAAGTAAATTTGAAGTAATGGATAAACTTCTTGCCGCCTATGAAGCCATCAAAAAAGATGATTTAGTATTAGCCTAA
The DNA here is from genome assembly GCA_043765945.1 of Arcicella sp. Classification (GTDB taxonomy): domain Bacteria; phylum Bacteroidota; class Bacteroidia; order Cytophagales; family Spirosomataceae; genus Arcicella. The sequence goes on along the minus strand of JAYUIP010000475.1, from coordinate 16,938 downwards.
GATAATGAATCAAAATCTACCCTTAATCGTAATATTAGGTCCAACCGCCAGTGGAAAAACTCACTTAGCTACTCATTTAGCCCATAAAATTCAAGGAGAAATTATCAGTGCTGATTCACGACAGGTTTATCGAAATATGAACATTGGTACGGGTAAGGATTTGGACGAGTATCGTATTGATAATCAGCTAATTCCGTATCATTTGATTGATATTTTGGATGCGGGAGAACAATATCATATTCACCAATTTCAGCAAGATTTTCAGAGAGTTTTTGAGGATATTTCGTGTTGGAACAAAACTGCAATTCTTTGCGGAGGTTCGGGGATGTATTTAGAAGCCGTGTTGAAAGGCTACGAATTTACCTCTATTCCTATTGATGAAAAATTACGTGAAGGATTATTGCAAAAATCTACCGAAGAATTACTTGAAATTTTCAATAAAAATACTTCTGAATACACAAAAAAAGCTGATGTTTGTACTCGTAAAAGACTAATTCGAGCTATCGAAATAAGCCAATTCTTACTACAAAATCTCAATTACGAAATCCCCAAACCAAAAATTCCCAATTCAATCATTTTTGGATTAAATCCAGAAACAGAATTCCGCCGTATATCTATCACAAAACGCTTGCACGAACGTTTGCAAAATGGTATGATTGAGGAAGTTAAAGCCTTGATTGATAGTGGAATAAGTCCAGATAAATTACTTTTCTATGGTTTAGAATATAAATTTATTACCCAATATTTAACGGGAGAATTAGACTTTGAAACAATGGTTGACCGATTAAATGTTGCCATTCATCAATTTGCCAAAAGACAAATGACTTATTTCCGAAAAATGGAGCGTGATGGCTTGAAAATCAATTGGTTAGACTCAAAATTACCGTTTAATAAAAAAATAGATGAAATAATTGCCAAAATACTTGCAAGTATCTGATTTTCAGTTATTTTTGGTTGTGTTTTTGTTCTGTTACTAACCACCGATTGTTAATACTTATCTCTTAACGTCACAAAGTGTCAGAATCCCATGAAAAATCATCCTTATATAAATTTAATCTTCCACCAGTGATTTTTGTCTTATTCGCAATCCTTTTGCTGGGTATGGGAGTGTACCTTAGCTTTAAAGTCACCAACAGTAAAGACGATCGTTATCCAGCGAAAACGTCTTAATCGTCCATCTCTAAAATTTCCAAAACATTCATTAGTTCTTCGTTATCAGCAATTCCAGGTCTGATTTCGTTACCGCCTTTCAGAGCAAATCCAGTCAATTGGGTTTGTTCTAAAAGGTCATTTGCATTCGATTCTTTTATGCCAAAACCTAAAATAATTGGAAACTGAAACGACCAAGCATCAATTTGGCTCAGCGTGGCATCATCAATTACGCCAAATTCATCCGAATTTTCTAATACAAAATATTCTACATTTGCTTTTGTGGCTTGAAAAAGTGCGGGTAAATTTGCCGTAGCAAAATCCACTTTCAAGATGATTGGTTTCCCAATTCTTTGAATCTCAATTACATTCTCCCAATCGCTAATTTCCAAATAATCAGGTTGATACTTTTCAACTAAATCAATGATAGTTGAAGTATCTTTAGAATCTGTTTCGCCCACAATTTGTACGCCAGCGAGCCATCCACGCATTTCTTTGAATTTATCGAAGTTCAATTCGTCCATCGAAAAACCTAACATTTCAACGCCCATGCCCGCACAATATCGTGCATCGGAGAGGTTATTAATATTGGAAACTTTTATGGTTGTTTTTAGCATTTTAAGTAGTTATCAGTTGTCAACAATCTGTTATTAAAGTTTCAAATAACATTTAGCATAAATATTTTCAGTTTGCAAAAGTAGGAATACAGATACTCAGAACCAAAACAATGTCAGTCTGTTGAAAAGATTGTAACTTTGCATTTCGATTTAGAAAAATCGAATTACACGAACCGAAGGGCATTTAACCCTTGCAGACAAACAAAATGAGTAAACACGGAAGGATTTTAGTCGCCATGAGTGGCGGTATTGACAGTTCGGTGGCGGCAGTAATGCTCCATGAAGAAGGCTACGAAGTCGTTGGAATGACAATGAAAACTTGGGATTACGCCTCATCGGGCGGGACGAAAAAGGAAACAGGTTGTTGCTCTTTGGACTCCATCAATGATGCCCGCAATGTGGCAGTGCAATTAGGTTTCCCCCATTATATTCTGGATATTAGAAGTGAATTTGGCGATTCCGTGATTGATTATTTCACGGGTGAATACATCGAAGGTCGCACGCCAAATCCTTGTGTGATGTGCAACACGCACATTAAATGGGATGCGTTGCTGAAACGTGCTGACAAATTAGACTGTGAATTTATTGCTACGGGACATTACGCCAATATTCGTACAGAAAATAATCGACACATTATTTCAAAAGGATCTGATGCTTGGAAAGACCAAAGTTATGTGCTTTGGGGCGTTTCGCAAGAGAGTTTGGCTCGCACAAAATTGCCTCTGGGACATCTCACAAAAACAAGAATCAGAGAAATGGCTTCGGAACGTGGATTTATGGATTTGGTTAACAAAGCCGAAAGTTACGAAATCTGTTTTGTGCCTGATAATGACTATCGAGGCTTTATCAAACGTAGGGTTGAGGGTTTAGAAGACCGGGTGAAAGGAGGAAATTTCTTGAATACTGAGGGGAAAATCTTAGGGAAACACGAAGGTTATCCGTTTTATACCATTGGGCAAAGAAAAGGGTTAGGCATTGCATTGGGCTATCCAGCTTTTGTTACTGAAATAAGAAAAGAAACAAATGAAGTAATAATTGGGCGAGATAAAGACCTTGAAAGGGATGGAATGATGGTTGGTCAATTGAATTTGTCGAAATACGCTTCCATCGAAAAACCGCTTGAAACCATTACCAAAGTACGTTATAAAGACGATGGAACGCCAGCCATAATTTTTCAAGAAGATGGAAAAATGAAAGTGCATTTCCACGAATCAGTTTCTGGAGTTGCTCCTGGACAAGCGGCAGTTTTTTATGAAGGAAACGATGTTGTGGGTGGAGGTTGGATTTTGAAATCGTTTAAGCAAAATGCCGAGACGGGAATTTATGCGGCTGAAATGATATAAAATAATCACAAATTGATTTATTAAGAATTTATTTTTTACGAGAGGAATTATCATTTGATAATTCCTCTTTTTTATTTGATAAACATGATATTTTATTTTGCTGAAAATTTCAGTTTATCTTCTTAAATCTGCATAATTACATTACTTAGATAGTACAAAAAAATAACAAAATATTTATAAAATATAATTTTTTCAGTAGTTTTGTAGATTAAAAACTTGCTGTTCTTGTTTACGAATTAGCACATTTTTCACCAATTATTCAATATCCATTGTTCAAAATTCGTTAAGAAAATAAATTCCACTATCAAACCGACTACTATTATGTTACAACTCAAAGCCCACCAGTGGACTCCCGAGAAAGCTAATGACTGGTATATTAAACAACCGCTATTAGTAGGAGCAAACTTCATTCCAAGCAATGCCATCAATGAACTCGAAATGTGGCAAGCAGAAACTTTTGATCCCATCACAATCGACCGAGAATTAAGTTGGGCAAAAGATTTAGGCATGAACATTATGCGTGTTTTTTTGCATAACATTCCTTACGAAAACGATAAGGAAGGATTTCTTGATAGAATTAATCAATTTTTAATCATTGCCGACAAATATCAAATCAAAACTATGTTTGTTTTGTTTGATTCTTGTTGGAACGATGACCCCAAACAAGGCGAACAAATGCTTCCGAAAGCGGGTGTGCATAACTCTGGATGGGCAAGATGTCCTGGTTCAAAAATGCTTTTTGATGCAAGAACTTGGGATAAGTTGGAAGACTATACCAAAGGAATTATTGGTACTTTCGCCCACGATGCAAGAGTAATTATCTGGGATATTTATAACGAACCATCCAATTCAGGCTACATGGATGCAGTAATGCCACTTTTGAAAAAGACGTTTGAATGGGCAAAAGAAGTTCATCCTTCTCAGCCAATTACGTCAGGTTGGTGGCACGACCATGAAGTAAGCAATGAATTTATGCTTTCGTATTCTGACATTATTACTTTCCATAATTACTGTACCTCAGAAAATTTGGAAAGAACGATTAAAGATTTTCAAGAACGATATAAACGACCCGTAATTTGTACGGAATACATGGCTCGAAAGCATCAAAGCACTTTTGAAACTTGTTTACCCGTGTTTGAAAAGTATAAAGTTGGAGCAATTAATTGGGGACTCGTTCAAGGGAAAACAAATACGATTTATGCTTGGGATGAACCAATTCCGTCGGGGGAAGAACCGCAATTATGGTTCCATGATATCTTCAGACCCGATGGTTCAAGCTATAAACAAAGTGAAATTGAAGCTATTAAACTGGCAACTCGAAGTAATTAAGTAAGAGTGAATCTCTAAAATCCGCAGTTAATCACCTTAAAATGATTGATTGCGGATTTTATTTTATAGGCGATTTTGCTTGTAAAATGGCTTATTTGAAGTAATTTTAAGCGGTTCAACTATTATTTACATGGGATTAAGAGTAGAACAGGTTTCCAACCTGTTCATCAGACGCTATTGAACAGGTTGGAAACCTATTCTATGTTTAATCCCATACAAATCGTAGAAGAACTTTTAAGTTAAAATAAAATCCTCCAAAACGATGTGGAAAGAAGAAAATAACAAACTAAAACGAACTTTTGAGTTCAAAGATTTTTCGGAAGCCTTTGCCTTCATGACCCGAGTGGCTTTAATTGCCGAACAACAAAATCATCATCCGTGGTGGTCTAATGTGTATAACAAAGTTGAAATGGAACTCAACACGCACGATGCAGGAGATGTTGTAACGGAAAAAGATTGGAAATTAGCGAAAGCCATTGATAAATTAATTGAATGAAATTATACCTCGTACCAACGCCCATCGGCAACCTTGATGATATTACCTTGCGAGCCATAAAAGTATTGCAATCGGTTGATGCCATTTTGGCGGAAGACACTCGCAATTCGGGCGTTTTGATGAAGCATTTAGGTATTCAAAAGCCTTTATACGCCCATCACGCCCACAATGAGCATCAAGGGACGATGGGAGTTATTAAATTATTGAAGGAAGGAAAGACGCTTGCTTTGGTTTCAGATGCAGGAACACCCGCTATTTCAGACCCAGGTTTTTTGTTGGTAAGGGAATGTTTAAAACAAGGCATTGAAATTGAATGTTTACCAGGTGCAACTGCTTTTGTTCCTGCCTTAGTGAATTCAGGTTTACCTCCAAATCGTTTTACTTTTGAAGGCTTTTTACCCCATAAAAAAGGTAGACAAACGCACTTGAAAAGTTTAGTGGAAGAGAAACGAACCATGATTTTTTATGAATCACCCCACCGACTTCTAAAAACCCTTGAACAATTGGGAGAATATTTAGGTCAAGACCGTCAAGTATGCGTTTCCAGAGAATTGACAAAGATTTTTGAAGAGAATAGGAGAGGAACTGCATTGGAAATATTAACTCATTATCAACAAAACCCTAATACAATTAAGGGTGAAATTGTCATTATTGTTGCAGGAAAGGATTAAAAATAGTTGGCAGTGTAACAGTTTGCAGTAAGTAAAATAAATTTCCTTTCAACATCTTACATTTTTTCGGATTATCAATAACACAAATCAAAAACCAATTTATGAAACACTTCCACTTCATTCATAAATTAGTAATGTTAAGTATATTTTTTTGCTTATCATTTACTTCACTTTTTGCCCAAAAACTTTCAGAAAGCACAAAAGTTAGTCTCATCACGGTTGCCCCAGGCGATGAATTGAATGACTCTTTTGGACATACACTTCTGTGGATTTATGACCCTGCAAATGGGATTGATAAAGCCTATAATTTTGGGGGATATGATTATGATACGGATAATTTTTACTGGAAATTCGTTAAAGGACAATTACCATACGAGATGTCCTATGCTACGTTGGATGCTTATCAACAATATTACCAAAAGCATAATCGAAAAATGACTGAACAAGTCATGAGTTTAGCGATTGGTCAAAAACAATTGCTATATGATAATTTAGAAAAGACGTATAATAATCTAACGACAAGGAATTATATGTATAAATTTTATACCGATAATTGCTCAACTCGCATTCGAGATGCTTTGTTACTTGCCTGTACGGACAGCGTTCATTTGCAAAATATTCCTGCCATGAATGATAGCACTTATCGGCAGTGGATGAATAAATGTTTATTAAGAAAACACCATTATTGGGCGGCAGTGGGCATGAATGCAGGTTTGGGAGCACCCGCCGATGAAAGAATTTTGCAGTACGGAGCGAGTTATATTCCCGAAAACTTAATGAAAAGTTTCGCTTCTGCTCGCAGGATGTCGAAAGGACGAGTTTTCTATTTTGTGAAAAGCACTAATGATTTATATCCCGTAACCGTTACTGATAATAAACCTGCTTTTTATCTAACGCCCCGTTTCTGGTTTATCTTACTCCTTGCTTTTACGTTTTACCGAACTTTCAGACACTGGAAAAAACGCCAGAAAGGATATTTGTTTGATAAAATAATGTTTGGTTTGGTTGGAGTTTTGGGATGGGTTTTGTTGTTTCTGTGGTTCGGAACTGATCATGGCGTTACCAATTATAACAGAAATTTATTGTGGGCGTTTCCATTGCATCTACCCATTATTTTTTGGTTGTCGCAAGAGAAAGCCGCCAGAGATTATTGGTATGGCTATTATTTTATGTTTATTGGCTTGATGCTTGCGATGGGACTCATCTTTGTCACTCAATATTCAATGGATACTGTTCCCTTGGTTTTGGCTTTATTTGTAAGAGCATTTTACCACGCAGGATTTGAACGTGAGCATAGAATGACACATACTAAATTTCGCAAAATTATCAAAGGGCGACGTTTGGAAGTTATTCACTTTGAACATGAACAGAGTATGGAAGAAGATGCAACATAAATGATATGAGGGAAAATAATTGATTATTTTCCCTCATATCATTTACATTTTTAACATTAAGTAATAGTAATCATTATCATTAAATTGAAATGCATTAACAATCTTCCAGCCTAATTTATCTACATGAGCCTTTTTTGAACGCTCGTTTATTTTGTTAATAAAGGTTACACTAATTGGAAATTTTTTAACCGTGTTGTTTTTCATAAAATCAAAAAGTAGATTAATTAATCCAGAACCTCTAAACGCTAAATCAATACAAATTGGACCGTATTGAAAACTATTTTCCATAGTAACTTCCTGATTTTCAAAGGTAATAGGTAACATTTTACCCATCTCTTCAACTATTTTCCATTGCGAAAAATAAGCCCAAGTCCCCGCAAAGGCATATCCAATTACTTTTTTTCCAATTTTTGCTAAAAATAAACCCTCATTTTTAATAATTTCGTGCAACTGTTCAATTGTGAACGGCGTAGTAACAAAACCGTCTTTTTTCTGCTCTTGCGTTAAATTTGTCACTAAATATTTTGCTTGGAGTTCCAAAAAACTATCAACATCATTAGTGGTGGCAATTTGAGTTCTTATTTGATTATTTTTCATATTGTTTTTTTATAGTCATACCATCCCAAGAATCCGTCCGAAATGATGAGGCTGGTAAACCTTCTTGATTAAATAAATTGGCATCAATCGGAGCGTTTGACCAAGCATAACGAACTGAAACGGGTTTTTTGACATTGGAATTACTAACCACAACCATATTTCCTTCAATTTTTGCTTGGGCATAATAAAACTTTTTATCACCTCCCGCAATCTCGAAACCTTTCAATTCAGCACCTTTTATTATCAAATTACCTCCTTCATTTTCAAAGATTACAACTGCCTTATTATCAGTAAATTGTACGCTTTTATACATGGGACTTTGAATTGTTTTTGGGTTATTGTAGGCAACTTTCTCCGCATTCAAAGCCAAGCGTTTACCAACATCTTTTTTATTAGTTGGGTGAACATCGTTAGGATTTCCAACATCGGTAGTTATTGTCATACCCGTTTTTGGCAACTTTAAAGTCATCGTTTGAGCTTCTCGAAGTTCCGCCCAATTGCTACCTTCATTGCTATTTTGATTTGAACCGTAGCTTGATAATTGCACAAAAAGAAACGGAAAATCATCCTTCCAATCTTTTCGCCAATTTTGAATCATCAGAGGAAAAGATTCACGATATTGATAGGCACGGTCAGTGTTTGATTCGCCTTGATACCAAATTACACCCTGTATGCTATATGGAATTAAAGGGGCAATCATGGCATTATAAAGCGATGTGCCTACGTTGTTCATTAAATGGGCAAATTGAATTGGTTCATCCCAGACTGGACACATATTCCAATTTTGAGGGTTTAAAGGAATTTTTGTTTGGGCAGTTTCTATACTATAATCACTCGGATTGCCTTCAATTCCAGCCTCGGCTTTTAATGGTTTTGTGGATGTGCCAATTTTTATTAACACATTATTTCTACCTTTTTTCCAAGTATTTTGAGGAATTTTTATGGAGATACTTTTTTCATTTCTACCAGATAAAATTAGATTTCCATTAATATACAAATCCATTTTACTGTTATTCAAACCAAAATTTAAGATAGATTCTTCTTTAATAAAATCAGGCAATTCAATATCCTTTTGAAGAAAATAATTTCCCCTAAAAGCCCAAATTCCTTGCCAGTCGAAAGCCCCTCCCAAATATACTTTTACCCATTTACTGTAATCATAATTTTGTTTTAAATAATCCTTTGAATTTACTTTTGTTACGTCATAATTTTTATCGCCATATGCTTTTCTAACTAAATCTTTTCGCCAATGTTCTGCATCTTCATCCCAATTTTTTGCCATGTTTGGCGGATAATAATTCAAAACCTTAGAGCCTTCCATGGCATCTTTACTGATCCAACCTTCCACCTGTGAACCTCCCCATGAACTGTGAATCAAGCCAACAGGAACGTTTAGTTTTTCGTATAATTCCTTGGCAAAATAATAACCGACCGCTGTGAATTCTCCAACCGTTTGAGGGGAACAAACCTGCCAATCTCCTGATTTTAAGTCACTTTGGGGTTCAAATTCAACTTCGTGAGGCACTTCAAAGTGACGAATTTGAGGGTAGTTTGCTTTTGCAATTTCCTCCGTTGCACCATCCGCTTGTTTAACTCGCCATTCCATGTTTGACTGTCCAGAACAAAGCCAAACTTCACCAATTAAAACATCGCTAATTGCTTTCTCCTTTTCTTTATTTTTTATTCTAATATCGTGCGGTCCTCCTGCGGGCATGGAAGGCAATTCAGCCATCCATTTTCCTTCTGAATTGGCTGTAACAGCACTTTTTTGTCTATCGAAAAATACCTCAATCGCTTCATTAGGCTCTGAATATCCCCAAATTTTAATGGGCTTATCTCGTTGAAAAACAAGATGATTTGAAAATAATTGAGCAAATCTTAACGTATGATTTGCTTTATCTTGGGCAATAGAATTGAACGAAATGAGGATTAAGAAAATTAATAGTTTTTTCATGATTATGGATTTTTAATTCTCTACAATATTATCATTTTTTGTTGAATGAATTGTGTGGTATTGTCATAAACAAAAAACGGTAAGACTTTTTAGTCCTACCGTTCCTGATCAAATTAATTATTTTAATTTTGAATAAAGCCAAAACATTAAGAGCTTGATTTTTATTTTTAACAAACATCAATCATCGAAAAACGATCATCGAATTTTCTAATTCTCTCCAACCATCTCCTCTGGTTTCACCCATGCATCAAATTCTTCTGCCGTTACATAACCCAAAGCAATTGCCGTCTCCTTCAACGTAGAGCCATTTTTGTGGGCAGTTTGCGCAATTTCGGCTGATTTGTAATAACCAATTTTAGTATTCAAAGCCGTTACCAACATCAAAGAATTATTAACGTGTTTCTTAATATTTTCGTGTAATGGCTGAATTCCCTCGGCACATTTGTCGTTGAAAGCCACACAAACATCGCCAATTAAACGAGCTGAATGTAAGAAATTGAAAATCATTACGGGTTTAAAAACATTTAATTCAAAATGTCCCATCGAACCGCCAATGCCAATCGTAACATCATTTCCCATCACTTGTGCCGACACCATCGTCATCGCCTCACATTGCGTTGGGTTCACTTTCCCAGGCATAATTGACGACCCTGGTTCATTGTCTGGAATGTGAATTTCACCAATCCCCGAACGTGGACCTGACGACAACATTCTAATATCATTACCAATTTTCATCAAACTTACGGCAACGGTTTTCAAGGCTCCGTGGGTTTCAACAATGGCATCGTGAGCTGCCAGAGCTTCAAATTTATTTTCTGCCGTGATGAAAGGTAAGCCAGTTAAATCGGCAATATGCCTTGCCACGTTCTCAGAATAGCCTTTTGGCGTATTAATTCCCGTGCCAACCGCCGTTCCCCCCAATGCCAATTCTGATAAATGAGCTAAGGTATTATTGATGGCACGGAGTCCGTGGTCGAGTTGAGAAACGTATCCAGAAAATTCTTGTCCGAGCGTCAAAGGCGTTGCGTCCATGAAATGCGTACGCCCGATTTTCACCACATTCTTGAATTCATTTGCTTTTGCGTGTAAAGTATTTCTCAATTTCGTAATCCCAGGAATGGTTACTTCCCCCAAAATTTTGTAAGCCGCAATGTGCATTGCCGTTGGAAAAGTGTCATTCGATGATTGTGATTTATTGACATCATCATTTGGATGCACATATTTCGTTTCATCCATCAAATCACCACCGTTGATTACGTGAGCTCGATAGGCAACCACTTCATTGCAATTCATGTTTGATTGCGTTCCTGAACCCGTTTGCCAAACCACTAATGGAAATTGGTCGTCTAATTTTCCAGCTAAAATTTCATCACAAACTTTTCCAATAAGATTTTTTTTATCTTCTGGTAAAATTCCCGCCTCAAAATTAGTAATTGCTGCCGCCTTTTTTAAATAAGCAAACGCCCGAATAATCTCCTTTGGCATTTTATTAATGTCCTGTGCGATGGGGAAATTCAAGATTGAGCGTTGGGTTTGGGCTCCCCAATAAACACTGGCAGGCACTTCTACCTTACCCATCGTATCTTTTTCTATTCTATATTCCATATTTTGTATAATTTTTTAGTCGAATCTGTTTAAACTTTTCGTTTTGAATAGAAATTGAATTCATTTTTAATTTGGTGACTCGAAATTTGTGAAGCATAGCACAGCTATGGTGAATAAATTTTGAGTTATCAGGTTGAAAATGAAACTGTTTATACCGAAAGGAATAAGTTTAAACAAATTCATCGTTACAAAGGTAAAGATGAAAGGGATTTCCAAGTAATTTTACTTGAAATATTATAAAACAAAAAAGGGTACAAACCATAAAGTTCGTACCCTTTCAATTCAACCTTTCAAAACACAATTTTCATTATTCAAAACTTACGCCTTTATCAATGAAAAATAATTGTACTCGTAATTTATTATCTACTATAAAATGGTTAACGATTAAAATACAAATTTATGCAAACTTTTTTGTATTTTACAAATAATTTTGCAAATATTTGCAAGACAATTTTTAATTATTTTAATAAAAAATCAAACGATATTTATAATTCCTAAAATGTTAAAAGAAGAACGGCAACAAGTTATATTGGAAAAGTTGGGAACTGATAAAAAAGTTACCCTCGTTGATTTAGGGCAGATTCTCAATGTTTCGTATGATAGTGTGCGTAGAGACGTAATTGAATTGGAAGACAGAGGACTTTTAAAGAAAGTTCATGGTGGAGCCATTGCCCATTCTTACCTTTCGATGAAGTCGAGCAAGGGTTTAGGGATTGTCAACACTGAATTTGTGACGATTGCAAAAAAAGCCTTAAAATTAGTTGAAAACAATAAAATTATTCTGATGGATGGTGGCACTACAAATTTTTATATTGCCGAGCAACTGCCTAAAAATCTGGAAGTTACCATTGTTACTAATAACCCTCATTTGGCTACGGCACTATCAGAACATCCAAAAATTGACGTGATTTTGTTGGGCGGTTCATTTTATAAAAGGTATCAATTAACCATTGGAAGCAAGACCATTCAAGACTTAGAAAACATCCAAGCTGACCTTTATTTTATGGGTACAAACAGCATCAGTATTGAATCAGGATTGGCAATTAGACACTACGAAGAATCTATTTTGAAGCAAAAAATGATGAGTATTTCAAGGAAAACGGTTGTGTGTGCGTTGGAAGAAAAAATCAATCGTGAAGAGAATTATAAAGTTTGTAATTTTACAGATTTAGATTGTTTAGTGACAAGTTTGAATCCATCGGATGAGCGATTATTAGGGTTTCGGAATAAAGGAGTAGAAATTTTATAAAACTTGCAGAATCTTGCACAAAAAAAGAGCGTAAACTGATTTATGCTCCTTTTATATGCTTTATTTTTTACAACATCAACAAAATACTTGCTACTAATAATCCCGTTCCCAATGCAAAAAATACAGATGGCTTTATTCCTGGAATATTACTTTCTCCCAGAGCCGATTCATAAGGATTCTCTGGATTATAACGTACTTGCATTTTTTGTCCAACTTGACTTAATATCGACATTCCTTTATCGGCTTCAATTTTAAACTGTCTTTCGTTTACAATAAATGACACAATTGGAAAGAAAATTGGATGTTGTCCAAGATGGTCGCCTCGGTCGTAACGCTTGCCTACTTCCACAATTTCACCCTGCGTGAGTTGTGAATGTTGAAGCCATGTTTTCCGTTTTTGACTTAGAAAAATTCCTAAGAAAATCAAGGCAGTTGACACCAAAGCAAAACCAACCATGACCGTTGGAGGTACGCCAGTGAAAGCACCGTGTCTTCCTGAAATTAAAAATATGAAACTTATATTATATGACATTTGATTAAAACGCTTGCTAATTATATTCAAAAAACTTGTGAGAATGTATTATTTGTACGTAAAAATCGTGCAAAAGTTGTTAATAATCAAGTAGTTACACTCACAAAGACATTTTGACAATAGTTGGAAAATAAGGTGTTTTTTGAGAAATTAAATAGATTTTAAAAGAATAATTTAAAATTCACAACCTGATTTTTGAAAATTTACAATTTTTATGGGTTTGAACTATTATTTGTAAACTTACTTATCGTAAAAAATTATTTTCAACTATTCCAAAAATATTATATGGTATTATTTCAAGTTAAAGTTTAATTTTAATGCTATTTTGATTATAAAAAATAGGAATAATTGAGATTAGGTTTAAATATTAATCTAAAAAAGCCAATCTAATTATTATTTCAGAAAAAGTGGATTAAAAAAAGGGTAATTCATCTAAAAAAACTATTTTTAGATGAATTACCCTTTTTCAAAATTTTGAACAAAATTGATGATTATATCCAATCTTTTCTTTTGAAATATATCAGCATTCCTGTGACTAAAACTAACATAAATCCCCAAACGTAATAATAGCCATTTTGCCAATGGAGTTCAGGAATATTGTCGAAATTCATTCCGTATATACCCGCAATAAAAGTCAAAGGCATGAAAATTACGGAGATAACGGTCAGAACTTTCATGACATTGTTCATTCGATTACCCGCTTGTGAAAGATATAAATCCATTAAAGAAGCCACCAATTCTCGGTAGGAATCCACTGTTTCTATTACTTGCGTAACGTGGTCATGGACATCACGTAGATATATTGCGGTATTGGTAGTAATTAAAGGTGCTTCTTCACGAATCAGATTAGAAAGCATATCTCTGAGTGGAAAAACTATTTTTCGCATCAGCATTAATTCACGTTTCATGGCATAGATATCGGTCATTGATTTTTGTTTGGTGGTTTTAATAATTTCATCTTCCAAACGTTCAATGTTCTCAGAAATTTGTTCTAAAACCACGAAATAATTATCAACAACCAAGTCCATTAAAGAATATAAAAGATAATCTGCCCCATTTTTGCGTGTTTTTCCAGCGGAGGCTTTTAATCTTATTGTAATGGTTTCAAAAATATCTCTTGTTCGTTCTTCTTGAAACGAGATTAGATAATTATTTCCCAAAATAAAACTTAAATGTTCAACCTCAATTTCACGAGTATAAGGATTATATTCAATCATTTTGAACGTTACATATAGTTGCTTATCATCATAATATTCAAATTTGGGCTTCTGTTGAGAATTCAGAATGTCCTCCATTACAAGCGGATGCAAAGTAAAAATTTTACCAACCGTTTCAATTACTTTGGATTCATGAATACCATCAATATTAAGCCAATAGGTTTTGTTTTCATCCAATTTAAGTTGAAAGTCTAATAATTTTGGGAATGTATGGGTTTTATAACATTCAAAATTATATTCAGTCCAAAAAATATTAGTTCCAAATTTTACCTCTTCACCAACATACGTAAGTGTTCCTGGTGACGTACCGATATTTGTACTTTTTATTTTAAATCTATCTGCCATTTTATGAAGTTTGTGTTTGTCTAAATTAAAAAAGGATTGGCATAAATCAAATTCAAACCGTAAATTTACGTTACTAAGATATGCCACAAAATCATTATAAATCCTTACAATACGTGATACTTTTGAAGATTACAAAATACGCCCTAATAGTTAGTTTTTTATTTGGACTGGGCATCATTTCTTGCTCCCATCAACCCAAGGAGCTTTCAAAAGAACCTACAAGTATTGTAGTGCTTCGGAATGATAGTATTTCTCGACTTTTCGATGCAAAGGTTGCCAATAGAAAAGCGATTAAATTAGATACTTTTTTCAAAAAACTTCACAAATTTAGTGGTTTTAATGGAGCTGTCTTGGTTTCTCAAAATGGAAAAATTATCTATAAAAATGCCTTTGGGTATTCAAGTTTTTTCAGGAAAGATTCTAATACTACTCAAACACAATTTCAATTGGCTTCCGTTTCTAAGCAATTCACGGCGGTTGCTATCATGCAATTACATGAAAAAGGTTTAGTGGATTATGATTCCCCTGTCTATAAATACATTCCAAGTTTTCCGTATGATTCTTCCATAACAATTAGGAGTTTACTGACGCACCGTTCTGGAATTCCTAACTATGTGTACTGTTTGGATAAGATAGTGAACAAAAAGGTGCCGATGTCGAACGATCAAGTGATTAATTTGTTCGCTCAATATCGCCCTGGAATTAATTATTTGCCTAATTCACGATTCAGTTACAATAATTCTAACTACGTTTTATTGGCTTATATTGTGGAAAAACTGTCAGGAATGAATTTCAGAGATTATGCCCAAAAATACCTTTTTGCACCCGCAGGGATGTCTAATAGTTTTATCTATGACCCTTATAAATCTGATCAAATGGCAACAGCGGCAGTGGGTTATGTTCCTAAAAGGAATGGTTTTTGGCAAGTTCCTTTCGATCATTTAGACGGTGCAACGGGCGACAAAGGTGTTTATTCAACTGTGGAAGATATGTTCAAATGGGATATGGCATTGAATTCTGAGAAATTAGTGAAAATGGAGACGCTTAATCAGGCTTTTCAGCCAGCACACACTTTTAAATTTGCAACGAATAGAAATTATGGTTTTGGTTGGCGTTTGCAATTAATGGATGATGGTTCCTGGATGACTTTTCACACAGGGTGGTGGCATGGTTTCAAGAATTATTATATGCACAATAATCGTGATAATTCCTCGATAATCATTCTCCAAAACGTTGCTAATCGTGCCTTAGGACGCATTAAGGTTGCCCAATCAATTCTTTATCCAGATAAAGCTTGGTATTTTATGAGTGGGGAAGGTTTGCCTGAGGAATTGGAGGGAGAGTAGATGATTGATAAGATGCAATCCTTGAAGTTAGAGAATAATGCTTATATTTGATTTTAAAAAACTTAATAATGATAATCGCAAATCCCATATACGATGTAGTGTTTAAGAGATTAATGGAAAACGAAAAGGTTGCCAAATTCTTTATTGGTACACTTTTGGGTGAAAATATTGAGATGATTGAAGTAAAACCACAGGAATATACTTATGAAGGTGAAATTGATATTAATGATTCGGCGATAAGAGAAGCACTTGAAAAAAGAGTGATGGAACGCATATCAATTAGGGTGTATCGGCTTGATTTCGTTGCAACAATTAAAACAAAAAGTGGAGAGCTTAAAAAGGTTCTAATAGAAATTCAAAAAGCTAATAATGAAATTGACTTGATGCGTTTTAGGAATTATTTAGCTGAACAGTATAAAAGACAAGATGTTTTACAAAATAAAAAAGTGATTTTGCCTATTACGACCATCTATATTTTGGGTTTCAAATTGCATGGAATAGAAACTTCTTGCTTAAAAGTTGAACGAAATTATAAGGATTTAATTAATAATAGGACAATTGTATCTAAAAGTGATTTTGTGGAGAAACTTACACATGACAGTTATGTGGTGCAAGTTGAACGAATTACAGATAGATATCAGACTCGTTTGGATAAACTTTTAAGTGTTTTTGAACAGACTAACTTTGTGGATGATAATAAAATAATCAAAGAGTTTAATCACGAAACCGATGTAGAGGAAATGAGAATAATAACTGACATTTTGCATTATTCTGGGACAAATCCGAGTGAGAAAAAGAAAATAGAGAATGAACAAGAAGCTATAAGAACAATAAATGCTTTTTTTGAGACCGAAAGAGAGGATTTTATTCAAGCCTTACATGAGAAAGACCAAGCCTTGAATGAGAAAGATCAAGCATTAAGTGAGAAAGACCAAGCATTAAGCGAAAATAATAAAGCATTGGAACAAATGAAAAGAGAGATGGAAGAATTGAAAAGACAACTCAATATCACAAAACAATAAAAAATCTAAAAACTTCGTTTAATCACAAAATAATACTAATTTTAGGTGTGAAACCTAAACGCAATCCAATCA
>JAYUIP010000474.1:0-18083 GCA_043765945.1 Arcicella sp. | reverse complement strand
TTTTTGTTCCCCAGCCGATTCCTTGCATCAAATATCCTCTGAAAAAAAGTTCTTCCCCAGCCGCTTGTAATGGTATTACTAACACAGAAATTATCAGTAAAGCCACAAATTGCGTTACTTCAAATTGAAAGACATAATTATCTGGATTCATTGAGTAAGTAATCAATTCACCACCAATCATTAAACCCAACCAAAGAAGATTTCCGAAAAAATAACGCTCCCAACGTATATGTGGGTAAGCCGTTATGAGCGATTTCCACGGGCGTTTGTGCAGTAACCAAGCGGAGGCAATTACACCCAAAGTCAGCCCAATACTTGGCAACATTTCTATACCCAAAAACAAAGCGTCACTTAATCCTAAGTCCTTGGCTGTTAAATTCTTAGAAGTGTCTTTAATGCCTCGAAAATCGGCAAGACTTAATACTGGAAGGCTGAAAATAAAGGCAAAAAAGAGGATAATGACAACGGCAAAAATATACCAATACCACTGATTTTTATGACGAGCAAGAGCAAAGAAATGGTTGAACATAGTGGGATGATTAAATAAGAATGAGCAAAATACCATAAAATATTAGACCACGGATTTTACGGATGATACAGATTTACACGGATAAAATTTTAAAAAATCAGTGTAAATCCTGTTAAATCCGCAAAATGCGTGGTCTACTAATACTGTCTTGTTATAATCGTTAGTTTAGTCGAGGGTCGATTGGGTAATTTGACATTACTTTAAAATCGCCGCCCATATCTTTCAATAAACTTCGCCAAAAATTTTTGGGCGGTGTGTCGAAAATTACATCGGCAGTTGTTTCTGAAATTATCCAAGAATCTTTTTTTAATTCACCCACCAATTGGTCAATTTCCCAACCTGAATAACCAATAAAACAACGAATATCATTAGGAGAAAGTACGCCATTATTCAATAACTCCTTGACCTGTGAGAAGTTACCTCCCCACGTTACGCCATCCATAATTTCAACGCCTCCATCAATTAAATCAGGTCGGCGATGAAGATAATGGAGCGTGTTGTGCTGAACAGGTCCGCCCACTTGAAGCGGAACATCAGGGTAAATATTCTCTTCCAATACATCCGCAAGCAACAAATTAGAGGTTTGATTCAGCACCAAACCAAATGTACCTTGCGTTGTTTCGTGTTCACAAATTAACACAACGCTTCTCTCGAAATTGGGATCACCCAAGAACGGTTCTGAGATTAAAACGGAGCCTTGTTTTACGTTTCGCATGATTGATGAAGTGTTTGCTTTGAAGTTATCTGTGATTATTTTCTTTTATAATTAATTTTCAATGTTATTTGCAAACAGATAACATACAACATTAACTAACAGTTTAAAAATACTATGCAAACTTCAAATCTCCAAATTGTCTATCTACTTTTAGGTTCAAACTTAGGAAATAGAAAAGAAATTTTGGACAAAGCTATTGAATTACTGAACGAAAAAATAGGCATAATCATCTTACAATCAAAGGATTACGAAACTAAACCTTGGGGTGTAACTGACCAGCCAGATTTTTTAAATTTAGCCATTGCTATACGTACGAACTTAAAACCTTTGGAGATTTTAGAACAAACGCAATTAATTGAAAATCAGTTAGGTAGAGTCAGAAAAGAGAAATGGGGAGCCAGATTAATTGATATTGACATTATGTTCTATGGAGATGAAATTATTGATGAACTTTCACTACAAGTCCCGCATCCACTCATGCAAGAACGTGATTTTGCGTTGATTCCTTTGGCAGATATTGCTCCCGATTTTGTGCATCCAGTATTGGGGAAAACGGTTTTGGAATTGCGTGAGTTATTGAAACGTAGATGATGTTAGACGTTTGCTTTCGTGTTCTTGCCATGAATTATATTTAGAGAAAAAACTCACTTACCCCCGTACTCAATTAAAGCAGTCGCAGAAGTTTCTGATTCATTGTGTAAACGGTCGAATGATGTTACATGATAAACATATCCACGAGCTTTTTCAGCCGTTGAATCTGTGAAAGAATTTTGCCTTCCGATATAAATCATCTTATCAACTCGTTGAAAATCAGGCTTTTCGGCTCTTTCAAAACGATATACTGCAAAATAGGTATTCTCGTTTCCATCGCTGGCGGGTTCGCCAGGTTGCCACGTTAAGATTGGATTTCCAATAGGATTTCTGGTAACAAAAACCTTTTGTGGAGCCAACGGAGCCACATTATCTTTCCAAGGCATGGTTGGCACAAGGGCTGGTTTTCTGAATAAATCCAATCGCAAGGAATCCTGAAAACCTCCGTAATTTTCAGTTAATGATTTTGAACTGAAAAAGATTCCACCATCAATTTGCTTAAATTGCCTATCCAAACGAATCTGAGAAGGAGCTTCTGTCAAACTCCAGCCCGATTTAATTTTATAAACGCCATGACCAATGTAAAGGTGTTTTCCGAAGGCATTTTCTATCCACCATTTCGACAATTCAGTATAAGAAACTTTGGGATGTTTGCGGTCGAAATAAATCTGTGGGGCGATATAATCTATCCAACCTTGTTGCAACCAATTGCGGGTGTCAGCATATAAATGACCGTAAGAAGTTTGTCCTGCTTGGGTGCGGGAACCGTCGGGCGTTTGTGGACTATAATTCTTCCAAACACCAAAAGGACTAATGCCAAATTTGACGTAAGGTTTGGTTTTTCTTATGGCTTTACTGATTTGAAATATTAATAAATCGGTATTATTTCTTCGCCAATCTTCGATATTTACAAAGCCATTTCCGTATTTTTTAAAAGTATCTGAATCCTTTAAAACCTGCCCTGTGACTTGATATGGATAGAAATAATCATCAAAATGAATGCCATCAACGTCATAATGTTTCACAATTTCGGTAACAACATTGGTAATATAATCTCGCACCTCTGGAATCCCAAAATTTAATAATTTTTGTCCATCATACGTTAAAGTCCATTCGGGTTTTCGATTGCTGATGTGGTCGGGCGTAACGCTCGTGGCTTTCCTAAAAGTGGCTCGATTTAGATTTAACCAAGCGTGAAACTCTAAATTACGGTCGTGTGTTTCCGTAATCATAAAACTCATGGGGTCATAAAAAGGATTAGGAAATTTGCCTTGCACGCCCGTCAGAAATTCCGACCAAGGTTCAACGCTTCGGGCATAATAAGAGTCGCAAGCATCCCGCACTTGCACCATGACGGCGTTGAGATTTGAGCGTTTGTGTTCATCCAAAATCCTAATAAAATCCTTTTTTTGGAGGTCGGAATTGAACTGACCTTTTTGAGGCCAATCAATATTTTCGACGGTGGCAATCCAAGCCGCCCGAAATTCATATTTAGGAGAACTACTTAACTGACGGTGTTTTTGTGAGTAACCACAAAGAAAAGTAAGCAACGATAAGAGGCAAGTTTTAATAAGTTTTGAGGGCATAATCATATAAAGAAAACAAAGCGACTATGCAAGTTATTAAATTTACTCCTCAATAGAAAACATATATCCCACGCCCTTCAAGGTTTTTATATAATGTTCGGGGATTTTTTCACGTAATTTACGAATATGCACATCAACGGTGCGTTCAACTACATAAACATCAACGCCCCAAACTTTTTCTAATAATTCATCACGATTGAAAACCTTATTTGGGTGTTTTGCTAAGAAAGAAAGTAGCTCAAATTCCTTTTTGGGCATTACTAAATTTACGCCATTATTATTGACACTATAATTGGTTCTATTGATAATTAATTGACCAATTTCAATGACCAAATCACTTTCCGTTTGTTGAATATCACGGCGTAAAACTGCCTTGATTCGACTGGTCAAAGCACGGGGTTTTATGGGCTTTACGATGTAATCATCTGCCCCAACATCAAAGGCAGCAACTTCGGTATATTCTTCGGCACGAGCAGTGAGAAAAAGTATATAAGTATCCTTAAAATCAGGGAGTTGACGAAGCTGACGAGCAGTTTCAATACCATCTTGACGGGGCATCATCACATCCAAAAGAATCAAATCGGGTTTGAAAATTTTAGCCACTTCAACCGCTTGAATACCATCATTTGCCGAGGCCGTTTCGTAACCTTCTTTCTTGAGATTGTATTCTAACAATTCAATAATATCAAGGTCATCATCAACCAATAAAATTTTAGAAGTTGTCGGTAAGTTGTTGTTTGCCATAAAGTCGTTGAGATTACAATGCAAAGTTACTTAGGTCAATGTTACGGAATTGTTAAATGTGGGTGAATTTATGAAATAGACTTTTCTGGAATTATTACATACATTGGAATACGACTTGAAAATCATACATGATTTCTACGAATATCAATCATTTTTCAATAACAACAATTTAACAAAATCAATATCCGTTTTCTAATTTACATTAAATAAAAGTGCTAATTTTAAATCATTATTAGCTTTTATAAACAATGCATTTAACCTCTAAAATGTTATAGAAAAATACCAATATTGTGTCTCTAAATTAAGCCTTAATGAAAATAACCAAAAAAATAGAATTACTTTGTTATAGAAAAAATACCAAACCACAAATGAAAGTGATGGATTAAAATATTTTTCGATAGCATCGGAAAGGAAACTATTGAGAAAGTAGTAGTGTATCAACACCTATCAGTACAATCACTTATTGAAAGAGGCTTACCTCCACAAATGGAAGTCTATAATTTAGCTTTTAGAGATGGAATTGCTGGAACAGATGGTTTTAGCGACCAAAAAACAAGCAATAATGGCGATATGGAAATGGTTTATCCACAGTTGCAGATACTATTTTTTATTTTTGGGAAAGTTATCCCTAAGCTAACCTCTTTCTTACAGGGAGTTCTGTTATTAGAACATATCTTTACCAAAAGAAAATTGAACGTTGTTGGGATGAAATTAGTGAAGTTGCATACGTTGCAGGGCGATTAGATTGCCAATTTGAATTATTAAAAAGAAGGTGAAACTTATGATGCTTTTTTGATAATCCGAAAAGATAGCTATTTTAGTGCCATGAAAACGGCAACAATAAATACAAAGTCAAACATTACTCATCCGAAAAGCATTTATGACCCTAAACTTAATAGGTTTAATGGTGAAATCTTTTCAAGTCACAATTTAATCGAGCTCAGAAATTATTTTCAAATTCTACCTTTTCAAAAGAGGCATTGGATATAATTAACCATGAACTTAGCATATAATGCAAGAGAAGGCTATAAATAAATCGGTACTGGTTTAAAATGTACGCTCCGCTTTTACAAGCGAACCAAACTCATTTCTAAGAAAAATATAAGCCTTTATAATTCCATAATGCATATCATCCTTCTTAGAAAAACAAACTGTTTCCCGACAAAGTCTTTTTAGATGCGTTCTAAAATCTCTGTTTTATCCGCATCGGCAGTCCGATTTCAATGTGAATAGTTTTAGCAATAATGTGTTTTCCTCTGGAATAGGCTTTTTTTTAGTGTCTGATTATGAATTAATCAGACACTAAAAACTATTCATCCGATGGCTTTCGTAAGATGTCAGGTCTTGGTAACCCCATTCAACACCGTACCAAGGGGATATTACTAAATTCTTACAAACCCAAACCCTTCAAACCTAACCTAAAAACACTCCCTTTCCCTCCAACTCCCCAAACCCCATTCCCCGAAATACTAATGGCATGAAGGGGTGTTTTATCAATTTCTACCCACGATTTTCCAAAATCTTTTGAATAACAGGTTCCCGAAGGTCCGACGGCAATGAGGATTTTTTGTTTATAAATTGCCACACCTTCTTTCAAACCAACGGGATTGGTTTGTGGAGCATCTTGCCAAGTTTTTCCTCTATCTATCGTTAGTAAAACATTTGGAACTTGTTTTGTAATTTCTTGATAATCACCACCCACCGCTATTCCGTAGCGGTCATTCCAAAATCTTAACCCAAATAAACCATTTGTTTTTCCTGCGGGCATATTGGTTTTTACCACTGACCAATTTTCGCCTTGATTTCCAGTTTTATAGATTTGTGCAAATTCGCCGCCGCCCGTACATATATAAGCATTCTTACGCCCAACTGTAATCAAACTCGTGCCACTGGCAGCAAAAGCGGCTTCATTTTCTCGAATTGTTGGCATATTTTTTGGATTTGTGGGTAACCAAGTTTTACCACCATCTTTTGTCTTCAATATAAAAAACTTTCCATCAACTGGGTCACTAAAGGCTAAGCCATTTTGCTTATCCCAAAAATCAATTCCATCAAAAAAAATGCCTTTTTGAGTAGTTTGATAGACAATTCCCCAAGATTTCCCTCCGTCAGTTGTTCTATAAAATTTGGCATTTCCTTTCTCGGCTTCACCCGCACTCATTAAAATTGCCGTATTTGCATCAAAGGCATGAACATCTCTAAAATCTAAGGTTTCAGCACCTTTAACTTGGTTAGTTTCCCACGTTTTACCACCATCAATTGTCCGCAAAAATGTCCCTTTTGAACCTCCAATCCAAACGATTTTATCAGTAATTGCATAGACTGAACGAAAACTTGCATCGGTATTTGAAGCCTGTTTTATCCATTGAGCATTGGCTTGGAATGTGATGATTGAGATAATAAAAAGTATAAATATTCTTTTCATATTTGTTAATTTTTCCTTAGCGAATTTAATAAAAAAAGGCTTAGAATTTTAGTTCTAAGCCTTTTAAATCTATGGTTTTATGGGAAAAATTTAGCCTATAAAACTAACCCCTAATTTTATCTATCAATAATAATACGCTTTGTCAAATCAAAACCATTTGCTTTAAAACGTAACATATATTCTCCTTCTGTCTGGTTTCTTAAATCAACAATTAATTTTCCTTTTACTGATGGAACAGTTGTTGTGAAAATTAATCTACCTAAAAGATCATAAATGATAAGGTCAGCATTATCATAGTCAGCCAAAGTTTCTATCGTCAATAAACCATTACTTGGGTTTGGATAAATTGATAATCCTTTGAAATCTGGGTCTTCTTTGAAGTTAAACACTTTTACTAAATTAGAGAAACACGTTAACGTATTTGCTGGTGCAGGTACTGTAAATACTGTTTTTCTACGAGCTGTATAATCTCCGTAACGATTAGCTTTGATTACACCCTCTTTAAATTGTAACACTTCCGTCCCGAATCTCCATTCATAATCTCCGCCGTCTGGGAAGTTTGTTGCTTTCAAAGTAAACGTACCATCCTTGGCAATGAAGGCAGCAGATGCATCTGGATTATCTCTAACTATAACCGCCAAAGGAGTTGATTTTGGTGATATACAGCCAGTAACAGCATCTTTTACCGTAGCAGTGTAATCACGTGAAATATCTGCAAATTTTCCGTCCGCACCAATGGCAGTTAACGTAAGCGTTTTACCTACAAAACCAGTACTCCATGTAATCACGTTTGTACTCGTTGATGGAATCGTTGCTACTAAATTAACTGTATTTGGTTTTGTATAATCATCATTACTCCTCGCACAAAAGGTTAAAGGACCATCAGCTGCTACTGTCGGTGCAGGAGGCAAAGGCAAAGCAATCGTCGTGATTGGGTCTGATGCGGGCGATAAACAATTGCGTGGGTCAAGCACACGAACCGTGAAAGTTGCTGAGGTTTTAACAGTTAATGATTTTGTTGAATCCGTAGTATTCCAACGGTAACGAGTTCTTTCTCCACTTATTAAATCTGAAGCCGTCAAAATAACACTTTGGTCAGCACAGAAAGAAAGTAGTCCACCTGCTGTAATGGTTGGTTTTGCAGGAAGGGCATAAACCGTAACTTTCACAGGGTCAGAAGCTGGAGAAAGACAAAGATTCGCATCTCTAACGGCAACGGTAAAATCTCCCGAAGCACTTAAAGTAATGGCACGAGTTGTGGCTGCATTACTCCATAAATAAGTAGTATTTGGAGTTGAAGTCAAAGTTACGCTTCCACCACTACAAAATGCGATTGGACCACTTGCAGAGATTACAGGCTTCGTTGGTAATCTGAAAACGGTAATCGTTGTTGTATCAGATGCCTTGGAAACGCAACCGCTTGTATCAATTACTTGAACCGTATATTTTCCAACGGCATTGATATTTCTGATGCTTGGTGTTGTTGC
Organism: Arcicella sp.; assembly: GCA_043765945.1. Taxonomy (GTDB): domain Bacteria; phylum Bacteroidota; class Bacteroidia; order Cytophagales; family Spirosomataceae; genus Arcicella. The sequence continues at coordinate 10,006 of JAYUIP010000474.1, read as the reverse complement.
TCCCGTACTCCACTTATATTTAAAACCTAATGAAGAAGTTAAACTCAACGTATCTCCTTGACAAATTGCAGCACCTTTCTTTGAAGGCGTAATAACAGGTTTTGGAGGAACTCTCAATGCTCTCAATGAAATTGCATCCGACAAGGGTGACATACAACCCAATCGGCTTTCCATCGTCTGTACTTGAATTTTTGCCGTTTTGTTGAATGACTTAATCATGCTCTTCGTTCCTAAGCTATCTTGCTTAGTTCCGTTAACATACCATGAATAGCCTGTAACAAATTGTGAACTATCAGCTTTCAAAGACACCGTTTTGTCTTCACAAAAAACAGTATCACTGGCAGTCAATTTTGGTTTTTGAACTGAATAAAACTCTGCATAAACTTGTCCTAATGCGTAAACAGGCACTCGTGGACAATCCAAAGAGATTACCGATAGGAAATAATATCCAGAAACCTTTGCTTTTAATGTTGGAGAGCCCTGCCCCACAGTATTTATGTCAATTAAACTTCCCTGAGTGGGCGTTTGAGTAATACCTCTTTCCCAACGATAAATATACTTCGGGTCAGTAAGACTTGATTGTAGCGTGATTAATTCACCATCGCAAACCACTTTCTTATCTTGTGTAATAAATGGTTGGAAAGGTGGGGCAGATACATATTTGATTGAAAGAGTTTGTGAAGGAGTACTTTCTTCGCCAAATTCCGTACAAGTGGCATACACATTGATGTCAAAAAGAACATCTAAGTATTTGTTGTTACCAGAAGTATTTCCGCCAAGGTTACCTCTATCACCTGCATTATACCAAGTAATAAAGCCATTCCCACAACCCGAAGATTGTAAAAGTACTACGCTTCTGGCATCACCTGCGGATTGGTATCCGCATCTGTCCACTCCTAAATAAGCAACCCCAGGAGGTGCAGGAGGAATAACCACTTTGCTTGATTTCTTAAATAATGGATTTTCTTTGTCCTTTGGAGACTTGTTTGCCCATGAAGTAACAGACATTGCCACAAATAACAGGGCTAAAAAAGTCTTATGAGTAAGGTTGTTCATAATTAATGATATTTGGATAAGAATTTTAGGTTAAGATTTAAACCACTAAAATGTGTCAGTAATGTTGAATAATAAATTGTTAAAATGAAAGCAATGTTGAAATGAATAATAACAGTTTATTTATTCAAAAGTAAATTTAAGTTAAGAACGTCTATAAACCATAGAAAAGTGTTCAAACTTTTTAAACGGTCAGCTCGTTATCAAAAAGCATAATTTGCTAAGGAATCGTGTCTGAAACCGTAACTGCTTGATATACTAAGAATTAAGTTTCCAATTGTGATAATGTGTCAATCCTTATTTACCAACAGACGCTTTTACTGAGTAAAGGGTTGTTTACGTTGTTCAAAAATATGCTTTTTTTTAGAAAAAACAACATTAGAATTAAAAATAATACTCTTTTAGCACTTTATAGGTATGTTTTATTATCTTTGAAAAATATTAATCATTTTATATATTTTATCACAATTCTATGAATATTCGCAAGTTACCCTCTGCCAGTAAAGCCTTTAAATTTCCATTACTCATCAAAAGTATTTTGGCTTATTCAACCATGATTGAGCCTGAAAACGAAATTGTGTATAAAGATCAAGTTCGTTATAATTATTTTGAATTAAATAAAAGAGTGAGAAAACAAGCGAATGTTTTCAAGAAATTAGGGTTAAATGGTGCACAAACCATTGCGGTTTTAGATTATGACTCTCACCGTTATTTGGAATGTTTTTTTGGTATTCCAATGACTGGAAATGTGTTGCATACGATTAATTGGCGTTTATCGCCCGTTCAAATTTTATATACCATTAATCACGCAAAAGATGTTGTAATTATCTGTCACGCTGATTTCTTGCCTTTGTTGGAATCCTTATCGAAAGATATGAAAACCGTGAAAAACATCATCGTTTGTGCGGATGGCGGTGAATATTCAAAGGAAACTTCGCTTCCAATTGTGGGTGAATATGAGGAATTATTGAGTAATGAATCCGATATTTATGATTTTGAAGATTTTGATGAAGATGCCGTTGCGACCACTTTTTATACCACAGGAACAACGGGAAATCCGAAGGGCGTTTATTTTACGCATCGTCAATTGGTCCTGCATACGCTTTCAGTAGCGGTAACATTTAGTGCCATTGACGGAGCGTGTCGATTCAGTAATTCGGATGTTTATATGCCTCTCACGCCCATGTTCCACGTTCACGCATGGGGCTTTCCTTACGTAGCAACAATGTGCAATACCAAACAGGTTTATATAGGTAAATTTGACCCAGAGACGGTTTTAAAGTGTTTTGTAAAGGAAAAAGCAACCTTCTCACATTGCGTTCCAACGATTTTGCAGATGTTCGTTTCACACCCTGCAACGCAAAATATTGACCTCACAAAATGGAAGGTTGTTATTGGTGGTTCTGCCTTGCCAAAGACCTTAGCGAAAGCGGCAATTCAGCGGGGCGTTGATGTGATTACGGGTTATGGAATGTCTGAAACTTGTCCGATTCTTTCAACGGTTTATGTAAGTCCGAAGGATAAAATGAACCCAGATGTTGATTTTCAAGTGGAGGCTCGCACCCGTTCGGGAACGCCCGCTATTTTTGTGGATTTACGATTAATTGATGATAACGGAAATGTTGCTCCGAAAGACAATGAGACCATTGGCGAAGTAACGGCAAGAACTCCGTGGCTTACGCAAGGATATTATAACGAACCCGAAAAATCGGAAGAATTATGGTCGGATGGTTGGCTGCATACGGGCGATGTGGCAACGATGAATTCGGATAATTCTTTAAAAATTACGGATAGAATAAAAGACGTAATCAAAACGGGTGGCGAATGGGTGAGTTCGATTGATTTGGAAAATTTGATTGGGCAACATGAAGCCGTCATGGAAGTTGCCATTGTGGGAATTCCTGATGCTAAATGGGGCGAACGTCCACACGCCATGATTGTGCTGAAAGAGGGAAAAAATATGACAAAAGAAGACTTGAAAACCTTCATGCAACGTTATGTGGAGGATAATACCATCACGGCATGGACAATTCCAAGTTCAGTAGAATTTGCTTCGGCGATTCCAAAAACCTCCGTTGGAAAATTGGACAAAAAGGTGATTCGGGCGAGTTTGATGAGTGAATAAATATAATGTGGTAGGGACGGATAGCATTCGTCCATTTTCACGTTTGAAAGGACGAATGCTATTCGTCCCTACGACAAAAGATTTTATATAAATGCTTGATTACATAAACCTTGCTTGGATTCCGAGCAAGGTTTTTTGTTTGTAAGAAATTAATTTGCCCAAAAATCATTTATACGTTATCTTTGCCAAAGAATTAAAAATTACAAAATCTGAATGAACAAAAACTGGAAAATAGCCGAAGATTTACCTTCAATGAAAGGCGTTTTGTGGTTTTAAAGATATTTTAGGAGGTCAAGTTTATTGACCTCCTTTTTTGTAACGTAAAAAGAAAGGATATAATGAAAGTAACACAAAGCCAACCAGCCATTTTGTTGTTGGAAGACGGTACATTTTTTAAGGGAAATGCTCTCGGAAAAATCGGGACAAGTGGCGGAGAAATTTGTTTCAATACAGGTATGACGGGCTATCAGGAAATTTATACCGACCCATCTTATTTTGGACAAGTGGTTATCAACACAACCTCGCACATTGGAAATTATGGCGTTGTGGAGGATTTAGAGGCAGAATCATCGTCTGTGAAGATTTCGGGCATGGTTTGCAATGAATTTTCACCGATTCATTCACGAAAAACTGCCGATGATTCACTTCAAAATTACTTTGAAAAAGCTAACATTGTGGGCATTTCGGGCGTTGATACTCGTCAGATTGTACGTCATATTCGTGAGGCGGGTGTAATGAATTGTATTATTTCTTCGGAGATTTTGGATGTGGAGGAATTGAAGAAAGAGTTAGCAAAAATTCCACCAATGGAAGGCTTAGAATTGTCTTCGCAAGTATGTACGCAAGAGACTTACTTATTAGGAAATCCTGATGCTGAACACAAAGTTGCCGTCTTGGATTTGGGCGTAAAGAAAAGTATTTTGAGTAATTTGACCGACCGAGGTTGCTACTTAAAAGTATTCCCAGCCAAAACAACCTTTGAAGAAATGTCAGCGTGGAATCCCGATGGATATTTTGTTTCAAATGGTCCTGGCGACCCTGCGGTAATGCCTTATGCTATTGAAACAGTAAAGCAAATTGTGGATGGAAATAATCCTACTTTTGGAATCTGTTTGGGACATCAAATCTTAGCTCAGGCTTCTGGACTTTCGACGTATAAAATGAAGAATGGACACCGAGGTTTGAATCATCCCGTGAAGAATTTAATGACGGGTCTTTCAGAAATTACGTCACAAAATCATGGTTTTGCCGTGGAGATGAAGGAATTGGAAGCGGCTGCTCATGTGGAACTTACGCACATTAATTTGAACGACAAAACGGTGGAAGGTTTACGTAGAACCGACAAACCAGCTTTCTCTGTTCAACATCATCCAGAGGCTTCTCCTGGACCGCATGATTCACGATATTTGTTTGATAATTTCGTTTCAATGTTGTAGAAATTGTTTCATCAAAAAGCCCTAAATTCTTTGGAATTGAGGGCTTTTTTAATTTAAACAGGGTAAGACATTTTTAAGCAGTTTGGATATTACGAATGTCTTTCAAAATACTTACTAAATTTATGGTTTGACAATACCACCATAAGTGAGATGAGGAGCAACTGTTACATTTGTACAAGTGAAAGTTGCAATGTTTGGATTGCCACTTACATACATAAAACCTTGTGGTGATTGTGCATCATAACCCGCCACAACAATAAGTTTGAACCATACTACTGAACCATCGGGAACCCCCAAACTGCCAGGGTCAGTTGTGTAGGTTTGGTCGATAAGTTCGTCTCCCGTTGTATTTGAGGGAACATTCTGACCATTGTCGTCCATGTAAATAAATTGTGTTTTAGCAACATAAAAACCTTGTTGCGATAATCGAAATGAGCCTACTTGTTGAAGTGCCATTTTCTTAGTTTTTATTAGTTTTGCTTACTCTAATTAAGGTTTTTCAGCTTCCTCCTTGTTGTGTTAAACGTTTAATTTTAACAATACAAAGTTGCAGAGCAATAAATCTAATCATAAGCGTATAAATACTTATTTTGAAAAACAGGTATTTATACGTGCTTCATATTTTACTGTCAACTACCTACTCAATTTTACTGCCTACTTTTTCCCCTTCCAAGAAATCATCAAAACGCCTCCCAAAACAATCAATGTTCCAATAATTTGCCATGAATTAATGATTTCGTCCAGGAAAATACTTGCCATAATTATCGTGGCAATCGGTCCGATACTGGCAATAATGGAGGCATTTCCAGAACCAATTCTTTTAATTCCTTCCGAAATCATGAATGATGGAATGACGGTTGTGAAGACTGCCATCGTGATTGAAAGATAGTAAACCGCTGATTGATAAGCAAATAGGTTTCCACCGACTGAAATTGAGTAATGAATAATTACCATAACGGTTGAAATTAGCATGGCGTAACAAGTAAATCGCAATGCTCCAACTTTTGGAATCATTTCGCCCGAACCAATTAAATAAATGGCGTAGGTAAGTGAACTTAAAAATATCAAACTTGAACCAATAATTAAGTCTTTCTGCAAACCCATTCGCAAGTCAGGAATGAAGGCAAAGGCAACGCCCATGTAGGTAATGACAAGGGCAAAATATTGAATTTTATAAATTGGTTTTTTTAGAAAAATAGCGGATAAAATTACTACAAGCGTAGGATAAATAAAGAGAATAAGTCTTTCAACGCTGGCAGTAATGTAACTCAAACCCCAAAAATCAAAGAAGGAGGCTAAATAATATCCTACCAAACCAATAAACAACATCCAAGCCCATTCTTTATTGGTGAGTTTTGGGACTTCGCTTTGTTTTTTGTTTTGGAAAAAGAGAATTATCAGATAAAATGGGGCAGAAAATAACATTCTTAGAGCCAATAAAGAAACGGTATCAACGTGATAATAAATGTAATTATATTTGACTAAAACGGCTTTTCCTGCAAAGCAAATTGAACCAACAACGACCAATAATGCTCCGATTAAATACTGAATTTGTGATTTTTGCATTTTTGCATCACAGGCTTCCAACCTGTGTTATACGTTAAGTATGGGTTGGAAACCCGTGATACATTAAAAAAAGCCTCTCCAAATCATCGGAAAGGCTTTTCAATTCATTTTTTACAAAGATAACTATTTTTCACTTTGGGTTTTTAGTAATTTTTCAAGCGTAGATTTCGCTTTCTAAAGCCACAAAATTTACTAATTCGCTTTTATCATTAAACATGGGAAAAATCTTTACTTTGCATAAATATGATTCTCCATTTCTACGATAATTAGTCAAAACGCAATCTACGAATTTACGTTCATCAACCGCTTTTTGAATGGTATGAAGTACGTCCGTTTCTGTTTTTTCACCTTGAAGGAATTTAGCTTTTTTGCCTTGGGCGAATATTTCAGAATAGCCTGTCATGTGTTCAAAACCACTACTGACATATAAAATGGTTTGATACACATCTGAAATTACAACTGAATTATTATCTTTTTTTAAGTGCTTTTCAAAGTCAACCCATTCAATCCAACCTTGTGACTTTGAATATTGAATAATAGTCTCAAAGTCTCTTTGAGCTTCTTCCGAAAGTTGATTAATTGGGTGAGGCATGAATTCATTTCCTATACTCAAAGGGTGAATGAGCGTCTGATTAAAAAAAGTGTTTGTACTTGAATCTGAGGATAAATTAAACTGCATAAAGAGTTGATTTTTAATGGTAATAAATAAAAGTAAATAAAAAAATCCTACCAAAAAAATCATTGGTAGGATGCTATTTACTCACGAAAAAATCTTGTTCTATTTTGTGTTTATACGTCTTAAACAAACAATAATATACGTTCTGTAAAGTTTATGTTTTGTTATAAAAAATCGAAATTTTGTTCTACAAAAGTTTTGTGAAATATTTTTGATAAAATTATGTACAGCACACAGATTTAAGGGATTGAACCGCAACGGCGGACTTTACGGATAAATATTTTTTACCCGTAAAGTCCGCCGTTGCGGTCTGATCCGTCAAATCTGTGTGTCATTAATTTTCTCAAAATGCTGCCAAAAAGATGGATACGATTTTACTACGACATCTGGTTCTTCAATCATAATGTTCATCAAGCAGGCAAGCGGAGCAAAAGCCATTGCCATGCGATGGTCGTCGTAAGTATGAATTGATGTGGGCGTTTGTGAGGCAGAGGAGTAAGTGAGGAGGTATTTGTGATTTTTCTCAATTTCTTCCAACTGTGTTCCCATCTTTGCCAACTCGGTTTGTAGAGCAAAAATGCGGTCGGTTTCTTTTACTTTCAACGATTCAATTCCTGTTAAAGTAAACGGTATTTTCTTCGCAGCCGCCACCACGCAAACGGTCTGGGCAAGGTCTGGGCAATTGGTGAAGTCCCATTCGAGCGAATTGTTTGGAGTTGTTTTAGTCAATTTAAAACCACGTCCCGTATATTCAGATTTTACGCCTAAGTGGCTCATTATCTGAATAATAACAGAATCGCCTTGTAATGAATTTTCTTTTAATCCTAATAATTCTAATTCCGAATCATCGTGTTCAGAAAGTGCCACTGCCGAAAACCAATAACTCGCCCCCGACCAATCTGATTCAATTGAATAAGGAATTGGGTAGTATTTTTGGTGATTAACTGTGATGGTCATATTGTTCCAATCTCGTTGAATTTTTACGCCAAAAGCCTCCATCTGTTTCAAAGTCATTTCTATGTATGGCTTTGAACCCAACCCTCCCATTATTTCCAGCACTAAACCTCCAGGTAAAACAGGGGCGATCATCAAGAGGGCGGAGATATATTGTGACGACACATCACCACGAATTTGCAGGTGGTTATTTCCTAAAAAATTAAAACCTTGTAACTTCAAAGGAGGATATCCTTCTTGATTAACGTATTGAATATCAGCACCTAATGAACGCAAAGCATCCACCAAAATTCCAATCGGACGCTCGCACATACGGGGCGTACCCGTCATGGTTTTGTGCTGACCCGTGATGGCAAAGTAGGCAGTCAGAAACCGCATGGTTGTGCCAGCATCAATCACATCGGCAACGACATCATCAGAGGTTAAAAGTCGCATCATCGTTTGCGTATCACGAGCTTCGGCGAGATTAGAAAGATTGTCATTCCCACCCGCTAAGGCGTTGATAATCAAGGCTCTGTTTGATTCTGATTTTGAGGAAGGCAAGGGGATTTCCGTGCGGAAGGTTTGCTTAATTTTTGGGAGTAATATCGTTTTCAAAAATTTATATGTTTTAGGAGGTGTAAAATTAATAGAAAACAGGAATTAGTTATTAGTTATTGGTAAATGGTTGTTAGAATTTTAAAAGATTAGGAGTAAAATGTTTATAAAAAGTAAGGATTATTATTCAAAGATCTATTCAACAAGACTTCCCAGCGTATGTTTCCGTCTTCTGGAAATATTGGCTTCTTGCCCGTTTCGCATCGTGAGGATTTCTTTTTCAGCATTATACATTTCAATATAATTTGGGTTAATCATGAATGAGCGGTGAACTCTCAGAAACCCGTGCGTTTCAAGGAATTTCTCGAAAAATTTAATGCTTCGTGCCACCATTTTTTCCTTACCATGGAGGAAATGAAAAACGGTATAATTAACATCACCTTTAAACAATACAACATTGTTTATGGAGACTTTTTTAAGAGTTCTTTGATTAATAATGAGTAGGGAATTGTCACCCTTTTGTTCATAAGTTTTCATAGAGATAATTAGGTTAAAATATTAGGGTTGAAATTATCTGACACAGGAATTATTCCAGATTGTTCATTTTCTAAGTTTTCAGAAAATGAACAACCCAAAATAAGTTTTAATAAATAACTTTGGTAGTGCAACACTTATGGATCTATCAATCCCATCCATCCTATGGTTTAGGTTATGGTAGCACAAATAATACTTAATTGCACCAGTATGGTTTTCTAATTTTTTAGAAAAAGAAAGCGTTTCTCTTACTAAACGAGACACTCTTTGTCTCAAAGTATTATTGAACCTTTCCATATGATTGGTATCTTTTTTCTTTTTTTAAAAGCCTTTAAATAGATTAGTGGCGGAGAGATTTAGTTGTCGTATTTTAAAATATTTTTCGTAAATTCATGTCAAAGTATTTGTTAGAAAAAAGATTTGTGCAGATAGATTGTAATTTGCTGATTAATAGCGAGTTATAACAATAACCCCCCAATCCCTAAAACCTAACACCCACTCATATTTGAACTATTTAAGTAAAATATATGAATTCACCAACCACCGTCCGTACACATTTTCGTGCTTGCAACCTTTGCGAAGCCATCTGTGGATTAGAAATTACAGTTAATGAAAACAACGAAATCCTAACCATCAATGGAGACAAAAAAGACCCTTTTTCTCGTGGACACATCTGCCCAAAAGCCGTTGGACTGAAGGATATTTATTTGGATAAAAACCGATTAAAACAACCCGTCAGACGAACTGAAACGGGTTGGGAGACAATCTCTTGGGATGAGGCTTTTGATGAAGTAGCTTCAAAACTCAAAGCTATTCAGGCACAGTACGGGAAAGATGCCGTGGGAATTTATCAAGGTAATCCTTCCGTCCATAACTCTGGAACACTTTTATCTGCCCCAGCCTTATTGAGGGCATTAGGAACAAAAAACCGCTTTTCTGCCACTTCCGCCGACCAATTACCCCATCATTTTGTGTCGTCATTGATGTTTGGGCATCCCCTTTTGTTGCCCGTACCAGACATTGACCGTACTGATTTCATGTTGATTATGGGCGGCAATCCATTAGCTTCTAACGGTTCCATGATGACTGTTCCCGATGTAGCAAATCGTTTGAAAGCCATTCAGA
>JAYUIP010000473.1:0-6055 GCA_043765945.1 Arcicella sp. | reverse complement strand
AAAGGGGTAATCGGAGGAGTTTTATGAAAAAATCTGAAAGGATATTAATGTTAATTCTGGAACTGATGTGGAGCAGAATCCAACTTCGTAAGAAGTCGATAACCGTTCTGCCTGCATAGAGAACCAATTGCCCAATTAATACCAAATTTATAAAATTTAGGTTTCGGGTATTAATGCCAGTATCAATGATGGATTGTGACAAAAAAGGGAGAATCAATTGAATGACACTTCCCATTAAAAGCCCAATGAAGAGCTGAATAATTAATTTTTTATAATTGAAAAGATATTTAAAAATCCTTCCAAAGTTTAATCCTTCTTGTTTTTCATCTTCGTTCTCATGGAATTTTGGGGTAACTTCAAAGAGCGTTACGATTCCCATTGGTTCAGAATCAACCTGATTAACCGCCCAATTTGCTAAAAAATCTTTTTTGGAATAAACCTTTTTGCCCTCGGCAGGATCTGCTATATAGACATTATCCCGCTTAATTTTATAAACTACCACAAAGTGATTTTGCTTCCAATGGGCAATTAAAGGCAATGGGGCTTCTTTCGCTATCTTATCTAAGCCCACCCTAACCACCAAAGTACGAAAACCTAAACCTTCGGCAACCCGACTCATTGCCGCCATCGAAACACCTTCACGGTTAATTCCAATTTTCTCTCTGAAAGTTTGCAATGAATAATTTTTTCCAAAATGTTTGGCAATCATTCGCAGACACGTTGGACCACAATCCATGGTGTCTAATTGCTTAAAAATTGGAAAATCATTCATCTATTACGACTTTAAAATATAGTAGGTTATCTTTTGTTAATAAAATAGCAATATCTGTACCAACATCAATCATAATATTGACTAAAAAAACAAGGTCATGAAAAGTTTCACGACCTTGTTCGATAAAATAATACAGTTAATCTATTTTTTTACTTTAATTATTGTAAACAATACGCAAATATTTGGTTTACATTCACAGAAATCTTCCCCGTAAATCGGACAACAATTTCCAGTTGGACATTGATTACTGTCCAATTTCAGTGTGTAAGTTCCTGGCCTGTCTGCAGTATATTCTTGTGAATTTGCACCAATTATAATCTGACCATTAAGATACCACTGGTAATTTGTGTATCTAAACGGTGCCGTTAGGCTTATTCTTTCTGACCTTTCAACGCAAATTTTGGAGGGAACACTCACACAGGCTCTGGCAAAATTATCTTCTGCTTCTATCTTATTACAGGCTTTTGAATCGTAGTCCGTGGTACTGCCCATGTAATCTATAGTGAAACAGTTTTTCCATATTTAGCACTAAAAGAAGAGTATTTTGAATAAAGTTTCACTATTTGAGGCAATTTTGTTCAAAATATCGCCAGAAAATCCTTCTCATTGATTACATGGGCAGGACTCAATATTAGCCTTTGTGATATTAACCGTAACTTCTGCTGTACCACAAAGGGTCGTATTGACTTTATCACAAATCGTGTAAATAAAAGTATCCATTCCACTCGTTCCCGCATTTGGCGTATAAGTTACGGTGCCATCAGGATTCACGACTACCGTTCCTTTGGTTGGAGCAGTCGTTATCACAGGCGTTGTAATTTTACTTAAATCTGTTACGAGTGTTCCGTCTAAATTTTTGTCGTTTGCCAAAATTGAAATCGTAGCAGCACTGACTATTGGAATAATGCCGTCTGGATTCGCAATGGGAGGATTCGCAATTTTTACCGTCACCAAAGCTGTATCACAAAGGGTCGTATTAACTTTATCACAAATTGTGTAAATAAAAGTATCCGTTCCACTCGTTCCTGCATTTGGCGTATAAGTTACGGTGCCATCAGGATTCACCACTACTGTTCCTTTGGTTGGAGCAGTCGTTACCACAGGCGTTGAAATTTTACTTAAATCTGTTACGAGTGTTCCGTCTGGATTTTTATCGTTTGCCAAAATTGAAATCGTAGTGGCACTGATTACTGGAATAATTCCGTCTGAATTCGCAATGGGAGGATTCGCAATTTTTACTGTCACCAAGGCTGTATCACAAATCGTTGGATTCAAAACATCACAAATTGTATAAATAAGTGTATCTGAACCTGATGCACCTGCGTTTGGAGTATAATCAATTGTTCCATCTGGATTTACCACTACCGTTCCTTTGGTAGGCTGAGTTGTAATAACTGGGGTTGTAACCTTACTTAAATTGGCTGTTGTTCCATCAGGATTTTTATCGTTAGTTAAAATGAAAATCTTTTTAGGAACGCCTACTATTGCCGTGGCTAAATCTGGTACTGCTTCTATTGGCAATGGGAAAACTGTTATAAATAATTTGGCAATACTACAAAGATTGACCCTCGGTGTACAGCCTGGTGAAACTGCAAGTGTATCACAAATTTGATATTCGAGGGTATCTTTGCCCGCAAATCCTGCATTTGGTAAGTATTGAATCAAACCATTTGGCGTGAGCGAAACCGTACCATTACTTGGTTTTTTGATTGTATTTGGCAATTTAATATTGAGCTGTTCTCCATCGGGGTCGCTATCATTATCTCTTACATTCCAGTAAAGCGGTTGCCCCGAAATCGTATCTGTTGTGTCATTTACGGCTATCGGTGCATTATTGACAGGCGGAGTCCCCCCAATATTTACCACGATTGTATCGGTGGTTTGTTTAGGCGTGATTCCATCGTCTTGTACGGTATAAGTAAATTTGATTTGTCCCGTGGCAGTAGCACTCGGTGAAAATGTTACACCTGTACTTGAATACGAAATTGTACCAGCAGTAGAAGGGCTTAAATTTTGAACACTTATTACTTCCAGATTATTTCCTTCTGGGTCGCTATCGTTTGCTAAAACATCAATTAAAATTGATTTACAAGCGGTTGTTGTAACGGTATCATTTTCTGTAATGGGAGCATTATTTGATACCGTAATCGTAACTTCCACTGTATCGCAGACGGGTACAAAGTTATTGTTACAAATGATGTATTTAAACTTATCCACACCCGTGAAACCAGTGTTTGGGGTATAAATGATGCTATCACCTTGAATCACGATTGTACCATTTGCGGGTGGACACTGTGGCACGTCCGACAGTGTGGTGGGTCCGCCCAGAGGATTCATATCATTACTTTTTACCCCAATAATAATCGGAGTACCCGAAGGAGTTATACCTGCATCATCACTGGCAATGATTGGTACATTATTAATACAGATTATTGCGTATGAAGTATCACAAAGTGATGGACTACCCAAATCACAGATTTTATAATAAACGGTATCCGTTTTAACACTTAAATTATTGGGCGTATAAAGTAGTTTTCCATTTGAAATCGAGACAGTTCCACTTTTTGGAAAACCATTCAAACCGTTTAGTATAGTAAGCGTAGTAGGCGAAATATTATTATCGGGGTCTTTGTCGTTAGCTAATACATCAATTAAAATCGGAGTGTTGTACGTTGCACAGGTGTCATCAACATAAGCAAGGGGTGATTTGTTAGGAATGATAGTACAAGCTGATGTTGTGCAATCAATTAATTGATAATTAATAACTAATTCTGGCTTGTTGGTGCTTGCTTCGGTGCTGTTAAATAAAATGACATTATCACTACCTCCTTCGGTGGCGGCTCTGAGTAGAAATCCTTGATTGGGTAATCCGCCATCAATCCATTGTTTTGCAAGTGAACTTACATCAAAATCTACATAGACTCCGTTTGTAATCGGAATTACCTTGGAAACTACCAAATGCGTTGAATCATAATCACCGCCCGTACCCGATGACCATTTATTACCCGAACTTACCTCATTCCAACTTGGGTCTCCCGTTGCATTGTTGAATGTACCTTCCGTCCAAGCGGTCGTTTCTCTATAAATTTTTACAGTTTCGGTTTTACTTCCCGTTTTATAAAGTCTCAATGTGGCGGAAGTAATCACTGCATCGGCAGGAATCAAAGCAGAACCAATATTAAATTTGATGAGCGATCTTTTTATTTGTCCTACCCCCGTATTAACAGAAAGCGTTGTGGCTATACCATTATTTCTGTCTGGATTACTTTGGTCAAGCCAAGTGTCTTCTCCTGTGGTAATAGTGGCTGTTTGTGGCGTAAAAATAGTTGGTTTATAAGTATCAACCGCACAACCATCATCTGGAACTGTAATGAAAATGGTTGCCTCAGAACAAAAACCTAAGGTATTACACACTTGGTATTTGATCTGGTCAAAGCCACTGAAGTCTCTGTTGGGTGAATAGTTTACTTTCCCATTAACATTAACTGTTGCTAAACCGTTTGTTGGAGTAAGGGTAATTTTAACTGAAAGTGGTAAATCTTGTGGGTCGTAATCGTTAGTTCGTGGATCGAAGGCATAAACATTGTCTTCACAAATTTTGACCGTATCGTTTTTGGCAACTGGACTTATTGGAATACATTTTATCGAAGTAAAAACAATACCATCAACTATTCCATCTTGCGTGCCAGAACCTGCTGCTATCTTCAAATAACGAATGCCACTCGCTTGAGAAACAACATATTTGCAAGCGGTAAATTGTGGTGCATAAGACGTAATCGGGTGGTTTATAATCCCCGAAAATGTTACGCCATCTAACGAACTTGAAACTGGAAACGTTACTCCTGTGGTGGTCGTAGTGGCAGATTTTGAGGCTAAATAAACCAATATTTGTGTTCCTTGTGGTACAATCTCGCCCAAATCTAAGGTCAATTGGTCGGAACTTGCTTTGGTAAGTTCGGCTCCACTATTATTAGGTAAACCTACGGCATTGGTAGGGGAATTTACCCCATTTTGAGAAAAAACACTCGCCGCATATTTAGTTGATTTAATCGTTTTTTCAGAAGGCGAACATTTTGTAATACAACCTCGAATTGGGTAGGATATTCCATCAATGTAACTATCGTATGGGTTGGTACTTGCCACCGAAATCTTGATGTATCGTACACTGTCTTGAAAAACAACGTAATTGTAAGTGCCAAAAGAGTTGATTTTAACAATATTTTTGAAAGAAACAGGGCTGGTAAAGGTACCAGATGTTACCCCCGACGTAACAACAAAAGTAGTTCCCCTCGAATTGCCCGATGCAAGTTTCAAGACAATTTTATCATCTTTATACACTGAGTACCCTAAATCAATGGTTATGGTGCTATTGGTGTTTCTCGCTAATTTAGTTCCACTATTATTAAAACTGCCAAGGACATTTAGAGGGTTTGAAACATTACCCGTTTGAGCAATTACTGTTGCCCCATAACCCGTGCCGATGACCGCAAGTTCTCCTCCCACACCACAAGGACCTGAAGTTTCAATGACATTGATGACTATATAAGCGGTTGAACAAAGTGGACCTGGGTCACATATTTTATATTGAATTGAATCTTTTCCGATAAAACCAGGATTTGGCTTATACATCACCGTTTTTCCGTCTGCTGCCAAGCCGAATCTACCGTTTGCGGTTGTTTGCATGCCCGTTAAAGTAAGTGTCAGTGGGTCATTGTTAGGGTCAGAATCGTTTCCTAACGGCAAAACCGAAACAAGCGTTTCGGGCTTAGTAGTTTTATAATCATTGACCGCCACTGGTGGTGCAGGAGGAGACTGAATGGTGGGTGCTTGGGTGATAAATGAAACACGACCACAGGCATCCGTGATTTTGCAACTAAGCACGCATGGAAATGATGTTGTGGGAGCAGCAGGAGCAGTAAAATTTGTGAGGGTAGCAGTGATTCCATCAGCAGGATTGTTGAAAGTACCCGTTGCATTTGAAAAACTACCACCACAACTTGAAATCCATTCATACTTAAACGGTGAGGCGGGTACAGGAGCATCTACGCTCACTTTCATGCTTGAAACCGTACTTCCTCCTGGTATGAATGAAGGCACACCCGTAACGGCTACTTTCATGGCTTTGTCTTGCGAAGCCCATAATATAAAATTAAGAAATGCTCTCTGTGCAGCTACATCATCAACCGTTCCTTTATTGTGTGAGTGTCCCGCTTCGTACATTACCTTTCCACGAGCAGGGTCGCCAAAACCTGAACCATAAGCAATTAATGCTGCCTTTCCTGG
>JAYUIP010000472.1:0-2102 GCA_043765945.1 Arcicella sp. | reverse complement strand
GATATGAACGTCGTGGATATAATAGATGGTTTAATCAAGGCGGCTACGACTTTTTTAGATTCGATAAAAGAGGTTTTGGAAGTATAAGATTAGGCTATAACCCTCGCCCGAATTATAACGGTTGGTGCAGAAATAATAACAATTTTACTGCCCGAAGATATTATTCAGAAAGACCTCATTACGATAATCGAGGAAGTAATCGTAGAGAATATGCCAGAGGAAATTGGGGTAATGGAAATAACGGAAATCATTACGGTAGGGATTCGAGAGGTGGTAATGATTATAATAGAAACCGCAATGACAATGATAAAAATAACTCGCAAGGCAACTACGATAACCGAAGAAATGATAGAATAGAAATGCCAAATAATCGTCCAAACAACAACGGAAATGGTTTTCCAAACGGTGGAAGCAGACCTGAAAGAATTGAAACGAATAATAACGGAAATGGATTTCCGAATAGAGGTGGCAGACCTGAAAGAATTAACCCCAATAGCAATAATGGTTTGATTCAACGCAATGATGGCAGCAAACTTGAAAAAAAAGTAGAACTTCCTGTTCCACGACCCGATAGAATTGAAACTCTACAAGGAAATGGCAAACCTGAAAGAAGTGATTCAAATAATCGCTCAGAAAATGGCAATCGTGGAGACGCAAATAGTCGTTCAGAAACTCCTCAAAGTGGCGGAAACGGTGAAAATCGTGGTGGCAGTAGAGGTCCGAGGTAGGAATTAATTTGAAATTTTATTTAGAACACGATTTGATGATTTATAAGATTAGAAATGATTGTTTAGTGAAAATGACAATCATTTTAATTTTATAAATCTTTAAATCGTGTTCCTTTTTTATGAACAAATTTAAGGTAACATCATTAATTGAGAAGGGTAATTAATATTTAAAAAACCATAAAGATTAATCCATTTTATTGGGGCAGTATTTGCCGTGATTGTGACGGTATGACCATTTTTGATGGTTACTAAACTATTCATTTGAGGTGGAGTGCCACATTTCCACGTTGAATTAACATTCCAATTGCCCGACGTAATACTTTCTTCAACCGTAACCCCCGCCACGCATGAATTTTTTACTATCTTAAAATTATCCGCAATTGTTCCGTCGGATTGTAAATATTTACCTTCAATTTCGTTATTCCTGAAAGTTAAAATCATTGAACCATAATGGTCTTTGTCTGAAACCGCCATTGCATCGTGTGGATAACCATTGGTTGTTCCAACAGGGTTAGGGAAGTTAATACCATTTACCACGCCACCTTGACCTGAATTTCCACAAACCGCATATACGGTTCCATGTCCATTCACAAGGCTTTTTATGTAATAAGGTGCCATATTTCCTAAGGTACTGTTGATTTTCATTGCCGAGGTGAGAGAACTCTCAATTCCGTCATGTCCCTCAATTAAATAGGAACGTTCATAAACGTGACTATGTCCAGAAAGCACCAAATCAACGTGATGACCTTCAAGTAGTGGCACAAAATATTGTCGCATATTTATCATACTAAATCGTAAATCACTATTATGCGTTCCCATAGAATACGGGGCATGATGAAAATAACAAACAATCCATTTTTTTGTATTTGCCATTAAATCCGCTTGTAACCACATATACATCGGATTTGTGGTATTGTTGGTAACCACGCCATAACTATCCAAAACAATGAAATGCACATTGCCATAATTATAGGAATAATAGCGTTTTGTGTTTGAAGCAACGCCTCCTAATTGTGCGGTTGTTGGCATTGAAAAAACTTTAAAATATTCGTGGTTATCGTGATAAGGCAAAGGATGAGGTCCTCCTGGACTGTCGCCAAAGTTTGCGTAATCGTGATTTCCAACTGAGGGAAAAATTGGGGTATTTTTCATGATGCCTGGATAAATATCAAAAACAGTTGCAGTATATTCATTTGGCGTTCCGTCTGCGTAGGCATTATCCCCAAGCCAAAGCCAAATATCTGCCTTTTTAGCCAACGGAGTAGGATTATTAGCGTAATTCAAATAGGAATTTCGAACGCCTAATTGTCCCGCATTACCAATACCAAAATCGCCCGTTACCCATGCCGTAAAGTCAGTAGTTGTTACTGCGGG
>JAYUIP010000471.1:0-6057 GCA_043765945.1 Arcicella sp. | reverse complement strand
ATGAGAGATTGATGGAATACTAATCGTTCAATCTTCTTAATCACAAATTTCTATTTTAACAAAACTAATATTCCCTTACTTGTTTAACAAATTTTTCTTTTATCAACCCTAAACGATTTGTAACTATAAAGTAGAAACCTTTTTTCTATTTCATCCATGTTCCCTATCTTATCTATGTGGTTGCACGAAAAGCCCTAAAAATCAAATTTCTAATGAACAAAATTTCGTCGTTAGTTTCCTTAGCCCTCATTCTCCTAACCTTTGTTCCCCAAAAACAACTTTTGGCTCAAAGTACGCTCAATTATACAGACGCTTCTATTCATTTTAGGAATGGTCAAGAACATTTTGAGTCGAGAAATTATGAAGCCGCTCGTGCTGAATTCAACTTATTTCTTGATTACGACAAAACGCTGCTTGAAAAAGAAGATGGTAATAAAGTGTGGGCAGAATATTACGTTGTGATGTGTAGCCTTTATTTGGGTTATTCCGAAACCGAATTATTAGCTAATCGCTTTGTGAGAAATTATCCAGAACATCCCGTTGCAGGTAATTTATATAAGGAAATAGGAAATTATTTCTTTGAACAAGGTGATTACGCTCGGGCGGTCGATTACTTGAAAAAAAGCCCTAAATCGGATGAGGATACACAATATCGCCTTGCCATTTCTCACTTTTCCCTCCAAGATTATTCCGAAGCCTTAACTATTTTTAACGAATTAAAAGATGGTACGAGTGAAAATGCCATTTCATCTTCTTATTATGCAGGTATTATAAACTTCCGTGCTGGACGATATAAGGAAGCAATTCCAGATTTTAAAAAGGCAGAGCAATCGGCCGAATATCGTTCCGAAATTGCGGGTTGGTTGGCACATAGTTATTATCGTCAAGGTAAATTTGCGGAGATGTTGGCTTACACTGAACCTTTATTGAGAGAGAAAAATTCTGGAAGAAAATTAGAGGATGTTGCACTATTAACGGCGGAGGTTTATTTTCAACAAGCTAATTACGAAAAGGCAGCTTCTTATTACACGATTTACAAAAACTATAAATCACAAGGGATGTTGCCAGCTATTTCTTATCGCTACGGTTACAGTCTTTATAAAACCGAACAATTTGCCCCAGCTGCCGAACAGCTCAAAAATGTGGCGGCAGTTCGTGATACATTGGGACAATACGCTTCCTTTATTTTGGGGGTATGTTATCTGAAAGCAAATAATCCAAATTATGCGTTGGGAGCGTTTGACCAAGCACGAAAAAGTAATTATAACAAGTCAGTAACGGAAGATGCAGACTTCAATCACGCCAAAGTTTTATTGGATTTAAACCGTGGAAATGAAGCAATTAAGGCTCTGGAAGAGTTTTTGAAGCGTTATCCAAATACAAAATATGAAGATGAAGCCAACGAATTAGTTAGTGAAGCCTATTTAGCTTCCAATAATTATCAAGCCGCTTTGGCATATATTGAAGGATTACCGAGGCGTTCAACTCGCACCAATACAGCCTATCAACGCATTGCTTACAATCAAGGCGTAAAGATGTATAATGACGAAAGATACATTGATGCGATTCCTTTTTTCGATAAATCTTTGACTACTCCCGTGAATGCTGAAACCAAATATGGAGCGAATTTTTGGAAAGCGGAAGCACTTTCAGCCGAGAAGAAATATAATGAAGCCATTCCGATGTATCAGTCAATTATTACTTCGGTTGATAACACAACGCCGAATGTTTATGATTTGCAAAGCAAGAGTAGGTATTCGTTAGCGTATTCATACTACAACACAAAAGATTATGACAAAGCCAACAGATTATTTCGTGAATATGCCGACAGAATGAAAGCATCGGGCGATTCTCAGGCTTATCAAGATGCAGTAATTCGATTGGGAGATACTTATTTTGCGGCAAAAAGTTATGATGCTGCCCTGAAATATTATGATCAAGCTATTGCAGGAAAAGGTGCTGACCGTGATTATGCTAATTATCAAAAAGGATTAGTCATGATTTTGAAAGCAAATGAAGCGGGAGCAAGGGCAGCATTTCAAAAAGTTCAAAGCGATTTTTCGCAATCACTTTACGTGGATAATGCCATTTATCAAGAAGCTAATTTAGATTTTGTGGCGGGGCGATACATTCCAGCAATTACTGGATTTACCAAATTAATTAACGAAAAACAGCAAAGTCAACTAATTCCAGCGGCATTATTGAAACGGGCAGTTGCATTCCAGAACACCACAAATCATGAAGGTGCGATTGCTGATTATAAGAATATCTTGAAAAATCATTCAACATCTCCACAGAGTAAAGATGCGTTGGCGGGTATTCAAGAAGAATTGAATGAAGTTGGTCGTCCAGAAGAATTTACGGTTATTTTGAACGATTACCAACGGGCAAATCCATTGGATAATTCAGTGGTTGGCTTGGAATATGAATCTGCCAAAGGATTGTTTTATAGTGAAAAATATGACAAAGCAACGGTTGCTTTAACTGATTATGTACGGAAAAATCCTACGAGTATTGAATCTTACGAAGCAAAATATTTGATTGCTGAATCATATTTTAAGTTAGGAAACAAGCAAGAAGCCCTCAGTTGGTATTATATTGTGATTCGAGACAGAAAATATAAAGCTCTGACAAAAGCCATTTCAAGAGCCGCTGAGATTGAATATGCCGCTGGAAATTTTAAAGGAGCCATTACGAATTATAGAAATTTATTAGTAAGTGCCACCGATAAAAAAGATCAACAAACTGCTTTGATTGCTTTAATGGAATCATATTATCAGACGACCAAAACTGACTCAACTTTATATTTTGCCAGAGAAGTATCAAATTCTGGTGACGTCGTTTTAGGAGCAAAAAGTAAAGCAAATCTTTATTCTGGTAAGATTTACATGGCAAAAAATGATTATCCAAAAGCAACCGAGGCATTTAATCAAACGATTGCATTGGCGAAAGATGATTTTGGTGCGGAGGCTCAATATTTGATTGCCCAGATGTTGTATAACCAGAAAAAATACAAAGAATCTTCGGATATGATTATTGCTAAATTTAGAAACGAATTTTCTGATGCCGCTGATAAAATTGTTGGAAGGGCGTATTTATTGTTAGCCGATGACTTCGTAGGACTTGATAATGTTTTCCAAGCAAAAGCAACCTTGAATTCATTGATTGATAATTTATCAGATAAAGACATTGTGGCAGAAGCAAAAACAAAATTGAAACTGCTTGAAAAAAAATAATAAACTACGAATTAGACCACGGATTTTACGGATTTAACAGATTTACACTGAGACGCACAGTCTGATTTTTTCTTAATTTTTATCCGTGTAAATCATTTAAATCCGTAAAATCTGTGGTCTAATTCGTCAACTCCTTACAAAATATAAATTATGCAAAATCGTAATTATAAAATATTCATAAATACCTTAATAGTGGTTTGTTTACCATTATTTGAAACCATTGCCCAAAAATCTCAGGGGGAAGTCAAAACCGATGATATTGAGATTTATAAGGATACGAAAGTAACGCTTCCACAAGCAAATCGTATTTTTGAAAAGATTCCAACAAATGTAGGGGATGATGCTCGAAAGCCAATTCGATATGAATTTGTGGAAAGAAAACTTCCCGTTCAAACGCCCGAATTTAGTCCAACGGTGTCAATGCCGCAGGATAATGATGATAAAACCAACTCCAAAGCGGCAAAATATAACAACATTATTAGGGCTGGAATTGGTAATTATGCTCATTCTTTTTTGGAGGCTCACGTTGGAATTCCGATGGGAGACGACAATTACCACGGAATTTATGTGAAGCATAATAATTTTAGATTAGGACCCGTTGGAGCAAATTATTCTGGAAGTTCCCAAAATTTAATTAAAGTCCACAGTCGAACTTCTTTTGATGCCGTGAAATTAGAAGGAGCTTTGGGATGGGAGCGAAGAGGTTTTGATTTTTACGGATTTACGCCTAAAAATTACGATTTCCCAGAATCTCTGATTTTCAATTCTTGGAATAAATTTAATTTCATTGGAGCTGTAAGTAACAACAACAAAGATTCAAAAGTTGATTATCAGCTTAAATCAAATTTGTCTTATTTATTCACGCACTTGAAAGCCAACGAATTAGTTTGGAAAGGCTCATTAAATGGAGTTTTTACAATTACGGATGAACTTACAGCGGGATTGGAAGGTAATTTAGTTTTAGCTCAAAGACAGGATTCTTTGACTTTGTACAGAAATCTCTACAAATTAAAACCTACTTTTCAATACAAAATTGATAGGTTTACCATCACAGCGGGATTGAATGTGATTAACGATAGAGAGAAAAATACTTTTAACAACAGTTACATTTATCCAATCGTAAAATTGGATGCCCAAGTTATTCAAGGTGTTAAGATTTTTGTGGGATACGAAGGTGATGTTTATGCCAATAATTTAACCTCATATTCACTTGAAAATCCTTGGCTGAATCGTTTCGTTGAATTGAGAAATACCAGAAAAACGGCTGATTTTTATGCGGGTGGAAAGGCTTCACTGCAAAACGGTTTGGATTTAGAAGCAAAAATTAGTTACGCTAATTACAAGGATTTCTATGTTTTTAATAATTCTGGAAGGGATAGTACACGTTTTGAGGCTTTGTATTCAGATGATTCGACAACGGTGAAGGTAACAAATTTTACGGCTCAAATAAGTTATCAAATTCCAGAAATGTTCCGCTCAAATTTGAAGTTTGATGTTAACATATTCAGTAGTTTAGGAAACTTAGTAAACGCTTGGCATCGTCCAACTTTCTCGGCTACTTGGAATAACACTTTCACGATTAAGCAAAAATTATTAGTGAGTTCAGATTTGTATTTTTTATCAGGAATTAAAGGGAAAAACTTTGTAACTAACAAGGAAATTAAGTTAGACCCAATCATTGATCTTAATTTTAAGTTTACTTATTTACTTTCCGATCATTTCAATGTTTTTGTGTCGGTAAATAACGTTTTCAATAAAAATTATCAACGTTATTTATATTATCCTACGCAAGGCGTGAATTTTCTTGGAGGTTTGTCATATTCTTTTTAAATTCGTAGAGGAAAGATGTTTTGTATTATTTCTCGCAAAAATTATATTATTCTTTTTCTGAATATTTACTAAAATTAAGGCTATTTTAAAAACATAAAATTATGACAACTGTACAAAATCACATCAAAGAATTGCTTTTTGAGCAAGACTGCGTAGTAATTCCAGAATTTGGGGGATTTGTAACAAACTTTGATTGTGCAAAAATCAATTCAAATAATCGCTTTATAGCTCCTCCGCAAAAATGGTTGGCATTTAACGTTTTATTGAAAAATGATGATGGACTTTTGTCTAATTATATTGCCAAAGAGGAAAATATTACTGTTTCACAAGCAAATTTGCAGATAAAAACCTTTGTTGAAGATACCAATAGATACTTGCGTTTTGATAAAACTTATTCTATTGATGGATTGGGTACTTTTAGTCAAAACGAAGAAGAAAAGATTCAGTTCCAACCAAAATCAACCAATAATTTTCATAGTGAAAGTTTTGGAATGGAAAACATATTTTTAAAGAAATCTGAATCTTTACAAAATGAATTGCAAGTTGTTTTGAAACCGAATGTAGTTTCAACCTCCACGATTCAGCAAGTTTTTGCCACCGACGACCGTGAATCAATGGCAGAAATTTTGGAAGATGAAGACGCATATTCTTATCAAAAAGGACGTTTCAGTAAAGTCTTGCCTTATCTTTATGGGATTGTGGGTTCAGTAATGTTGTTTTCTGCGATCTATTTTTTGGATAATCAGAAATCAAATTTGAGTTCATTTAATCCATTTCAGTCTCAAAAAACTTTATTGCCAGTTGCTTCTCCAATTTTGAAAGTAGATGAAGTAGTAGTTAGAACAAAATTTGAAAATGAAACTGAAAGTAAGCCAGTTTCAGAGACGAAGATTGAGCCAGTTGCGGAATTAAAAAATATAATTACTGAATCAAGTAATCGTTTTTTCATTATTACAGGAAGTTTTGGAAGTAAACAGAATGCAAAAAAACT
>JAYUIP010000470.1:0-2109 GCA_043765945.1 Arcicella sp. | reverse complement strand
ATTCTTACTGAATTGAGATAAAATACTTTTTTCAATGGTATAAAAATTCTTAAAATCAGCCCAATTTAATATCACTTTATCAGGAAGATTTTCCCATTGTTTTTCAAAAGATTTTATCTCCGTAAAATACTTAGATTTATTAATTCTCAAACTACTTTTTTGTTGTAATTCATTCGTTGAAATTTGAGGTAACTGATTGACTAACGATTTTTTAGCAATCGAATCCGTTGGAAAAGCATTTGAGTAATCTTCCTCTCTATCTATAACATTATTCAAAAAATCAGGGATTAAAACATCAGGCGTAATGCCTTTAATTTGCGATGAAAAACCATTGGGTCGGAAGAAACGTCCCATCGTTAGCAAGACGTTTCCCATATCAAAACTATACTTTTTTCGTCCGACCATTACGAGCGTATCCACCGTCAACATTCGCTGGATTGTGCCTTTCCCAAAGGTACGATTTCCCACGATTAAAGCACGGTTATAATCCTGCAAAATTCCCGCCAAAAGTTCTGAGGCTGAGGCACTTGCACCATTTACCATCAAAATCATTGGTCCGTCGTAAATCGTTCCTCGGTTTTGGTCTTTCATTGAAACTACCTTTTTATCTTGGTATTTTGCCATTCCCAAAAGCCCTTGGTCGATGAAAATTCCCGACAAATCTAAGCCTTCGTGCATGGAGCCACCGCCGTTATTTCTCACGTCTAAAATTAAACCTTCAATGCCTTCTCTTTTGAGTTTCACAATCTGTTTTGCCACATCATTCGCACAACCTTTTGAAGTGCCACTGTAACTATCCCAACCGCTGTAAAAGTCTGGTAATGAGATATATCCAATTCTTTTTTTGCCTTCCAAAACGTACCCTTTCACCACGTCTTCTTCGTCTTCAATCGTACTTTTTTCTAAGGAAACAGTCTTCGTTGTTCCATTAGATTTTCGAACGGTTAATTCAATTTTTTGCGATTTTCCAGCCTCAATAATCTCCTCAATTTCCTCAAAATCGGTCGTACTCGACTCGTGAATTTCGCCGTTATCTGTTTTTACTTTTACGATTATGTCCTTGGTATTCAGTTCATTAGTTCGCCACGCTGAGCCGCCTGGAATCAAGTGGGTAACTACATAATTG
Organism: Arcicella sp.; assembly: GCA_043765945.1. Taxonomy (GTDB): domain Bacteria; phylum Bacteroidota; class Bacteroidia; order Cytophagales; family Spirosomataceae; genus Arcicella. The sequence continues at coordinate 983 of JAYUIP010000470.1, read as the reverse complement.
CCCTTATCATCCTCCGAAATAATTAACCCAAACGATTGATCTTCGGACGAAACTTGGTTCATAAAATTATTCAATTCATCGTTAGGTAAATAAACAGTGTGAGGGTCAAAAGTGAGGGCGAGGGTTTCGAGAAAATTCTTAGAAAGCGTTTTATTGAAGTCCTCATTATTGGGGTTAGACAGTTTTTTGAAATTCCGTAAATATTTCTGACCAATCATTTGTCTAATTTTAGGTTCAAGAGAGGATGGATTTACGTTGTTTTCCGCTTTGAGATAAGCATCCTCTAAAACATTAAATTTCAACCATTTTTTCCAACGGTTCTTCAACGCTTGTTCATCGGCAACAAAACTTGGTTTTTTGATTTTTGAGAATTGAATATATTCGTCTCCTGTGAAGGTTAGCGGTTCCTTGATGATTTCCCCAACGATGCGTTCTGCCCTTGAGATTGCTCGCTTATAAGTAGGGGCAAACACACTCATAAACTCCCACGAATCACCCGCAAGTTCGTTGTCTAATTGGTTCTGAAAACGTTCTAAGTCCTTGATTTCCAACTGCGTAAAGACTAAACCCTTCTGGTCTATTTTACGAATAAATTGCTCAAAAAGTTGTTGAGAAAAAGCATCATCTACCTTTGGATTGGTATAGTGTTTTTTGAGGATAAGTTGCGTTAAAGCACGAGATTCTTGACGCAAAGAATCAAATTTTTGGGCTTTTGTGGTAATGGAAATGAGCAAAAAAAGGAGTAGAATTCTTTGTTTCATGGGTTAATTTTTATTTATTTTCTAAGGTACAATATCGGTAAAAATAATGATAATTCCTTAAAACCCCAATCGAAAAGCCGTTCCTTGTTTCTCAACGGAATTTACGGTGATTGTACCTTTATGTAACGCCATAATTTGCTTCGATAAACTTAGTCCAATACCCGAACCATTGGGCTTGGAAGTAAAGAAAGGTACAAAAATTTTATCCATCAATTCTTCCGA
>JAYUIP010000469.1:0-6070 GCA_043765945.1 Arcicella sp. | reverse complement strand
ATCCGTGTAAATCTGTTAAATCAGTACAATCTGTGGTCTAATTTTTTCGTTCGACAGATTGTAGATAATTCCGATAATCTACTCTGCATGAAGGTTTTTTAGTTCTTCAACCACAGTCCTGTAAGGTTTGAATTTAGTTTTGATATGATCGCCGTTTGTAACTTTACGCAAACCTTCCACCAGAATTTGGTCTTTGGTAGTTAAGCCGCTCGTAACAGCGTAGATATGAGGCATTTCAAGACCAACGGTTATTTGTGTTGTATGAATAACCCCTTTTTTATCTACAACAAACACAAATTTCTTATCCAAAATATCAAAAGTAGCTTCTTGTGGTATCAAAAGGGCATTTTTAATATAAGCGGGCAGTAGAATCGTACCCGTTTCACCGTGCCGTAAAATACCCTCTGGATTTGGAAATGTAGCACGGAAAGCAATATTTCCTGTTTCATTATTAAAATCAGCCTCGATGGTTTCAAAAGAACCTATATGGTTGAAAATCTGATTATTAGCCATCAACAACTTTACTTTCTGAGGTCCTTCTTTTTTAATTCGGGTGGCATAATCCAAATATTCAGCCTCTGGCACGTTAAAATAAACCCAAAGTTTACTGTTGTCAGAGAGTGTCGTGAGTAGCTCTCCTTCTTCTACCAAACTTCCCAATCGCATCTGAAATCTATCAATTATTCCGTTAAACGGAGCTTTGATATTTGTTAGTCCAAGATGCGTATTTGACAATTTTAAGTCAGCTTTTTCACGATTTAATTTTGCTTTTGACAAGGCTAATTCTTGTTGCGAAACGATGTTTTTATCGGATAAAATCTTCGTGTTTTCGTATTCAATACCAGCATAATCAACAGCAGCTTTCGACTTTTCCATTTCAGCCTCATAAACCATTGGCATAATCTGAAACATTTGCTGTCCTTTTCTAATATGTTGCCCCTCATCAACAAATATTTTTTGTAAATACCCTCTTTCCAAAGACCGTATTTCGATGTGATTACTGGCTCGAATTTGACAGACATATTCCTTGTCAATGGCAGTATCGACCTTTATGGGGCTACTTACTACAAACTCAGCCTCTTCGTGTTTGGCTTGTTCCGTATGATTACAACTCACCATAAAAAATACAGCGATTGCAAAAAAAATGATTAAATATTTCATGAATATTAAATTTTGAAATTGAGAATAAAGGCGTATTACTTGAAATTTCTTTCAAATGAATGAATGCCTTGAAAATCAGTAAGATAATGATTGATAAAAAGTGCTTATGAGAGCATTAAGCAACTGGAATCTTCCAAGAATGATAGAGGATAAAAAGGGGGATAAAAACTCGTTTGCTAAGGGATAGACTATAATTTACGGACGAATTTTCAGAGATATTGTGGTTAAGAGATGTTAGCGTATTTGGCAAACAATGACCTTCAATAATGTCATCTTCATTACTGTCATCAGTAGTTTCTGATTCTTCTATGAAATCAAATGCTGATAAAGGATTAGTTGGGCGAGTTGTATTTAAATCGTAATGAGTGTGGATTTTGTTTACCGTTAAGCCAGAACTATCGTGTTGTTTTTCAAACTTGAAATTATTACTTCCAAGAAAAATAGAAGCTGTTGAGAATAAAACACAAAATATCCATAGCAATTCATTGGATTTGAACGCTTGACTTATTTTGATATGTTTGTTTAACCGATTCATTATAGGCTTCAAAAGTAGTTAAATAATTTTCAATTACTACTACTTTGTACAAAATGCTTACTTTATGATAATAATTTTTCAAATGACATACCAAAGAAAATACTCCACCTGCGAAGGAGGAGTATTTTATATTTAAAGTTATATTTCTATTCACAATCACCTCACCACCACCATCTTCCGACTCATAATTCCTTCCTCCGTTTCCAAAACATAAATATAAATACCAGAGTTTAGATTTTGATTGCGAAACTCAACATTTTGATTACCAACTGATTGCCTTTCATTAACAAGAATAACTTTATCCTGCCCAAACAAATCCTTAATCGTTAAGAGTACACTACCAGATTTGGCTAAACGGTAATTAATTGTGGTGAAATCGGAGAATGGATTGGGAGCATTTTGAGATAATACCGTTGAGAAACTCTCCTCATCGATACCCGTTACCAATACTGCCGTTGAAGCATTTGACGGCTGACTTTCATTTTGCAAACGGTCAAAAGCAGTTACTACATACGTATATTTCGTTGCTTGTGGTGTACTTTGCGTATCAAAAAATACCGTTGTGTCTTTATAGATTATGGTTCTGATTGCACCTACTTTGTTGATGTCCACTGTTTCATTATTGGTAAAACGATAGATAACATACCCCTTAATTTTCTCCAATTCAGACGTTCCTGTGGTTGGTTTCGTCCATTTTAATTCCAAGCCTGTATTTGTCAAATTTACCGATAAATTTTGTGGTACATTCGGAGCAACCGTATCTTTCCAAGCCATCGTAGGCATGAGTGAAGGTGTCTTATAAAAGTTCGTAATCAAAGAATCTCTAAACCCTAAGGGGTTTTTATTCAGCGTGTTAGTGTTGTAATAAATGCTTCCTTGTACTTTCCCACTTGCTCGATTGAGACGAATTTGACTTGGCATGTGTGATGTATTTTGCCAAGTTGTATTATCTGCGGCATTGATTCTATAAGCCGCCTGACCGATATATAAATGGCGGTCGAAGGAATTCTCAGCCCACCACGGCACTAATTTTGAATAATCCGCCACGGTTAAACCAATATTCCAGTATAATTGTGGAGCAACGTAATCTATCCACCCTTTTTGAAGCCAAGTACGTGTATCGCAATAAATGTCACTGTAACTTTGTAAACCATTCGTAGCCGAACCCAACGGTTGAGATGTTGATTTATTTTGCCAAATACCAAAAGGAGAAATGCCAAATTTTACCCACGGTTTTATGGTTTTTATGCTATCCGAAATCATTTTCACTAACAGATTAACGTTGTCTCTTCGCCAATCATTTTTATTCAAAATTCCTCTTTTATCTTTGGCATAAGTTGCTGAATCATTGAGCGTTAAGCCCGTTGCGGGATAGGGATAAAAGTAGTCATCAAAATGAATTCCGTCCACATCATATTTGTTAGTAACCTCCAAAACTACTTGTGTAACGTGTTTCCGTACCTCTGGATTGCCAGGGTCAAGTACTCGCAAATTTCCATAAGGCAAAAGCCAATCTGGACGCTTAAGTGCTACATGATTTGCGTCCAAAACAGAGGTATTCACATTGGCAACCGCTCTGTACGGATTGAACCAAGCATGAAATTCAATGCCACGTTTGCGACATTCCGAAATCATAAAAAGCATCGGGTCGTAGAAAGGTTGGGGAGCTTTTCCTTGTCCGCCCGTTAAAAATTCTGACCACGGAGCGAGTGCTGAGGGATAAAAAGCATCACCATTTGTACGAATCTGCACCATGACGGCATTGATTCCTGCCTGTTTGTGTTGGTCGAGAAGTTTCATAAATTCTGCCTGTTGTTGTGCAGTGGTGAGGTTTTTGCTGGTTGGATAGTCAATATTTCCAACGGTAGCAATCCACGCACCTCTAAATTCTCGTTTGGGGTTTTGGGCTTTTGTGTTAAAAATTAAAGAAGAAAGTAAGATTAAAGTAAAGAGTTTTTTCATAGAAAGATGAATTTGAGTAGGTAATATTATTTAAACTCAAATTTAGTTAATTTTGTCCTTTAATCCACGAAACGGCACACGGATTGCACAGATCAGACACGGATTATGATTATTATCCGTGTCTAATCCGTGCAATCCGTGTGCCATCAACTCACCCATGTCAAATAACGATATTTTCAAGAAACTCAGAGTAGCATTAAGTCTTCGGAATGATGACATTATTGAGATTACCAAATTAGTAGGATTCACCGTCTCAAAAGCTGAATTGGGTGATATTTTCAGAGCAGAAGACCATCCCAATTTCAAGAAATGTGGCGACCAGATTTTGCGTAATTTTTTGAATGGCTTGGTGATTCACATGAGAGGACCGAGGGAGGAGAAGGGGGTTAATTAAAACAAAAAAGGAGGAAACAACTATCTGTTTCTCTCCTTTTTTATTTTTAAATACTAAATCTTCCCAACCTCCATTTTAAAAGGCTGATTATAAAAACGCCTCCCAGTCGCTTTAAACAAAGCATTTGCCACCGCCCCAAATACTGGTGGAAATGGTGGTTCGCCCAATCCAGTTGGGTCAATTTCGTTTTGCACAAAATGGACATCTATTTTCTTGGGTGCTTCGTTATGACGAATCATGCGATAATTATTAAAATTGCTCTGTTCTGGAACACCATCTTTGTGGGTTAAAGCACCGTAAAACGAATTGCCAATGCCGTCAACTACTGCCCCTTGAACCATATTTATTGCCGCATCTGGATTAACAACTACGCCACAATCAACCGCACTCGTTACTTGCTCAACATAAGGCTGACCGTCTCTCATCACCAAATCTACCACATGACCTGCATACGAATTATGACAAAAATATGCCGCCACACCCCGTTTTTTACCAGCGTTTTCGGGTTTACCCCAACCTGATTTTTCCTTTAATAATTCCAAAACGCCAACGTATCGGGCGGCATCATATTCGTTATTTTTACCTACTGGATTTTCTTTTGCTCGTTTCAGTAAATCAAGACGCATTTGAATTGGGTCTTTGCCCATTGCTTCGGCAAGTTCATCCAAAAATGATTGTTCTGCCGCTGCATTAAAGTTTGAACGTGGGGCTCTAAATGCTCCAACCGTAATATTTGAAGGGATTTCCCAGCCTTCTACCAAATAATTATCAACCGCTCCCGCAGGAAAACGGTTAGCATGAACGGGATTTTCTGGGATTCCTCCGCCTGTAATATGGAAACCAATCAAGTTTTTATCAGCATCCAAAGCCGCACGATACGTTGCCGTGTACATCGGGCGATAAATTCCATAAGTCATATCATCCTCACGTGAATAAATGAGTTTGATTGGAGCTTTCATTTTTTGAGAAATACGAGCCGTCTCATACGCAAATTGCCCGTAAGCCCTCCGACCAAAACCGCCACCCATACGAGTCATTTGAATTTCAATTTTATCGGCAGGGAGGTTTAAAATTTTCGATAAGGTAGGCTCAATCCATCCTGGAGCTTGAATTGGACCAGCCACCACGGCTTTGTCGGCAGACACATTTGCAAAGAAATTCATGGGTTCCATGCAATTATGAGCCAAGAAAGGGGCATTGTAGGTTCGCTCAATAACCAAAGCCGCATTCTTAAAAGCCGTTTCGGGGTCACCATCTTTTCTCAATTGTTTGGCTGGTTGTTTAGCCATTTCTTGCATTTTGGCTAATTGAGAGGTCGAACTTTCTAACCCAGCGGGAACAATAACCTCTTTTTTGCCGCCTCTACCCGCCATCGTTTCTTTGGTTTCGCTGATAGCTTCCCAAGTTACATTGAGTTTTTTGCGAGCGTTTATAACTTCCCAAGTAGAATTACCGACTACCGCAATCATTTCGTTAAAAGTACGGGTATCAAATCCTGCTTGTTCAAAACTATCTTCGTATAATTTGAAGCTATAAATATCCTTAATACCAGGCATTTTCAAGGCTTGCGAAGCATCAAAAGATTTTAATTTCAACCCAAAAGCGGGTGGGTGCTGAATCATGGCAATCAACATTCCTTCCGCACGATAATCCATGCCAAAAAGTGGTTTACCCGTTACTACCTTTACCCCCTCGGAATTTTTCTTTGAATTACCGACAATCGAAAAATCTTTGACCGCTTTCAATTTTACGTCTTTTGGAACGGCAACAGTGGCGGCTTTACTTGCCATCTCACCATATTTTGCTGTTTTACCACTTGAATGTGACAAAACGCCTCCTTTCGTAGCAATTTCAGATGTAGGAACACCCCAAATTTGAGCCGCCGCTTCCACAAGCATTTGCCTTGCCGAAGCCCCAGCGTTTCTCAAAGGTTTCCAGTACATTTTTACGGAATTGCTGCCACCAGTGAATTGTGGACCTAATTTCACGTTATCGTGTACTCCCATTTCAACGACTAC
>JAYUIP010000468.1:0-6078 GCA_043765945.1 Arcicella sp. | reverse complement strand
AGCTTCGGGAGTTTTAACCATAGGTTCAGGCACTTGAACGGTATCTCCCATCCATCCATCCGTAGAATCAATTGGTAATGAGGCAATTAACGTTATGGAATCGGCAGGAGTTTCTGCCAGAAAGTTCGGGTCTTTTAAGGGATTACCTTTTTCTTCAATAAAAATATTGGCAACTAACATTCCAACTCCTACAAAGACAAAGGAAAAGATAACAAATAGTAAGTTTTTAAGCCAGTTTTTCATAAGCGGGAGGGTTAATTCAACACGAAATTATCATTTCTATTCAAATAACGAAACGACCGCTCATAAAAACTTCTAAAAAAAGGGTAATGCGGAGTAAACTAATTCGTAATTTTAACGTTATTTTCTATATTCACACAAAGAATATCCATGTATCTCAAAAAAGAACAACGATGATAAAATTCATAATAATACTCGCATTTATTTTCTATATATTGCCCAAATTAATAAAGTGGGGCTTAAAGGGCTTCATTACTACCCAAATGAATAAGGCTCAACAAGATATACGGCATCAACAAAAAGCGTACCAATCTCAACAAAAATATGAAGGGCAAATTGATGTTGATTACGTTCCAAAAAAAAATGGAAATAAATCTGAAAATTCTGGATCAGGAGAGTACGTTGATTATGAGGAAGTGAAGTGAGATTGTAATAATTTCTAATTTATACCACTTAATTTTAAATGTTCAAGTAAATAAAAGTCGAATTATTTAATGATAAGATTGAATATAGAATTAGGTAAAAATACAATCCAACCGAATACTATGAACTTAAAATAATTAGTATTAGACCGAGAAAGACGAATGGGAATTCTTTGATTTTTACCATAACGCTTAGCATATTTGAAAGGCTATGGATTCCATAAAAGTTTTGGACATATTTTTTGGAATATGGTATAAACACAAAAATACCATGAGAAATACCTCTCGTGGTATTTTTTTGTAAATCGTACTGTTACAGTAAATCTATCTCATTACAAAGTTGTTCTATATGGTCAATTCCATACAGCAAAGCGGCTTCATCTACATTCATCCACTGAAATAATTGCAAAATAAGTTGATAATGTTTTCTTGTGTATGAAGAATCTTTTATGGGTTGTTGTGATATAAAACAGATAGGTTCGTGATGTGCAATTCGGTTACGTATGATATTGATTTGGGCTAATTGATTAAAAATATAAGTATGATTATACTGAATAGTTGGCGTTGATATAGGTTTTGAGGAAAATACTCTCAACAAAATTCTATTCGTTGCATTAAATTGATTTGCAGCAAACATAAATCGCCAGAAACCAAAACCTAATTCAGCTACTAATTTATGATGATTGTATTTAGGAAGTTTACTAATGGCTTCATTTATATTTTGTTTTGTTACTCTACATTGTGAATTATCAAAAATTCCACCATTACTTGCTCCATCTCTAAGCCAATTATTTCCTAATGTTGTAGAACACTTTTTATCAATAGCATTACGCAAAGCCACTTCAAAGCAACTAATAATTGTAAACATCTCTTGTGATAATTGTAGATTTTTACGGTATAGTGTCATTGATTTACGGGTATTAGCATTACAAGCGGTTAGATAACGACTCATTCTTTCAGTCGAAATTATTTCTTCAAAATCTATATATTTCATATTTTTAATTTTGGTGCAATTTCTTACAAATGCCTTTCATTTCCAAGTGAATAAAGTCGTAATGTAAAGGTTTGTAATCCAAAATATCGTATATTTGTACTATCTTATTCCCGGTAGCCCCTGAATCACTTCAAGCTATCGGGTTTCGTTTTTTATAGATAATTGAAAACGGCTATTTCCATACCATAAATCTTCCGCTGCTACTTTCTCTCCAACCATCAGTCCGTCATTTTCTTGGTAGCTAAATTTATCTTTCATAAAAATATTCAATTAGGCGGATTATGAATCCGTACTTAATGTATTTTAAGAACTATGCTAAAGTTTAGTTTTAAAGACTTTGAACTACAATTATCGCTATTGAGGATTAAAGAAATTCTCATGTTTTTTTCTTAATTTCGTAATATCATCCATCAACGCAACGAATTGAAAATCACAAGAATTTCTATGGACTTGCCCACTTTTTATGAAAAAAATAACAAAAAACATTCTCTTACCACTCATTTGTGTTCTCTCGTTTGTTTCATGTCGAACCATTGCACAATTAACGCCCGATGATTTAACAAAAACCATCACCGCCCAAGACCTCAAAGTACATCTTACTTACATCGCCTCCGACAGTATGCGTGGACGTGATACGGGTTCGCCCGAACAGCGATTAGCGGCAAAATATATTGCGGATGAATTTGCAAGTTATGGCTTAAAAGGCGTAGTTGGCGAAGATAAATCTTATCTTCAATTAGTCGATTTAGTGAAGCGTGGTTGGGGTGATTTCTATGTAAAATCTAACGGCAAAAAATATCAGTATTTGTCTGATTTTATCTCAAATTCAATTGCTCCAATGCCCAAAGAACAAGATGTGGAGACGATTTTTGTGGGTTATGGCATTGAGGATAAGGACTTTATGGATTATGCTAACGTGAATGTGAAAGATAAAATCGTAGTCGCTTTTGAAGGTGAACCAAAGTCAGTTTATGGTGATTTTTTGATTACTGGCACAACCGAAATGTCAAAATGGAGCAAGGGAGAGGCTTGGAAAGAGAAGATGAATCTTGCTAAAAGTAAGGGGGCAAAAGGACTTTTATTGATTTCAAGAGCATCCGTTGAGGACTTTGAAAAGACTGTAAAACAACGCCAAACCATGATGAAACGTTTTGGCAATGCTCGTTTAGGTTTCCGTGAAACTTCTGACCCACAGGGTTCTGATTTTGCGGTTTTAACCATCGGACAAAACATGGCGGCTGAAATTTTAAAGACAACTATCCCAGAGTTTGATGTAGTGAAAGAAAAGATTGTTTCAGCAAAAAAATCAGTCGAAAATTTATTTAAAAATCAGCCGATTAGCTTGAAAATTGAACGAACCGTTGATGGCATTGATACCCACAATGTGTTAGGATATTTGGAAGGAACTGATAAAAAAGATGAGTTGGTAATCGTTACTTCGCACTATGATCACGTGGGTGTGCAGGATGGAAAAATCTATAACGGAGCCGATGACGATGGTTCAGGAACTGTCTCGGTTTTGGAAGTTGCTCAGGCGTTTGGTGATGCGGCAAAAAGTGGTAATAAACCACGTAGAAGCATTTTATTCATGACCGTAACGGGTGAGGAAAAAGGACTTTTGGGTTCAGAATATTACGTAAAACATCCCGTTTTTCCTTTGGAAAATACCGTTTGTGACATCAATATTGATATGGTCGGACGCACAGACAAAGACCACGAAGGCAAAAGCGATTATATCTATGTAATTGGTTCGGATAAACTTTCTTCGGAATTACATTCGGCATTATTAGAGCAAAATAAAAAATCACCAATTGATTTAGATTTTAGATATAACGACCCCAACGACCCAAATCGTTTTTATTATCGTTCAGACCATTATAATTTTGCTAAAAACAAAATTCCAGTAGCATTTTTCTTCAATGGTGTGCATGACGATTACCACCAACCAACGGACGATGTAGAGAAAATTGAATTTGATAAAATGGAAAAACGAGCGAGATTAATCTTTAATCTGACGTGGGAAATTGCAAATAGAGAGAAGCGTTTGGTAGTGGATTCGGATAAGAAATAAGTAGTTAGTTAGATGTTTGATTTTCGGATTCCGAACATCAAAATATGGATAACAAAAAAGTCGCTCTGAATGAAGCGACTTTTTTGTTATATGCCTAATAATCAAATGATTACTTAACTTTCTTTTTAATCAATTCCTTAACCTTAGCGGCTCTACCTTGCTTTCCACGTAAGTAGAATAATCTTGCACGACGAACTTTACCTCTACGTAATACTTCAATTTTATCAACGTTTGGCGAAAGCAAAGGGAAAATTCTTTCTACACCAATTCCGTTTGAAATTTTACGTACTGTGAATGTTTCGCCTGCACCTGCATTACGTCTTTGGATTACGGTTCCTTGAAAAACCTGAACACGCTCCTTAGCACCTTCACGAATTTTTACGTACACATTCACGGTATCACCTGCTGAAAACTCGGGCAAATCTGCACGGCGTGCAGCATTTTCAGCCTCTACGAACTTAATTAAATCGTTCATTTTTTGTTTTTTTACTGTTGAAAATTTTGATTTATTTTCCGAAAAAATTACCAGCGGTAGCCTTAAAGGTCTGATTATTAAACACTTGGTTAATAAAGACTGCCCAGCCACATAATTATTTTTGTTTGGGACTGCAAAGGTACGAAATGTTTTTTTAAATTGAAAGTTGAATCACAAAAAAAGCGTCCTGAACCAAATCAAGACGCTTTTTTAGAAATTGTTACAACCTACAAATACTGATTTGCATTCGCAGCATTCAAATCTTCAAAAGCCAATTTCAAACGGCTTACGAATTGTTCTTCGCCCTTACGCAACCAAACCCGTGGGTCATAGAATTTCTTATTTGGAGAATCTTCGCCCGTTGGGTTTCCAATTTGTCCTTGTAAGTACCCTTCTTTTTCTTTGTAAAAATTCAAAATTCCTTCCCAGAATGCCCATTGTAAATCGGTATCAATGTTCATTTTGATGGCTCCGTAAGAAAGTGCTTCACGAATTTCTGCTCGTGATGAACCCGAACCTCCGTGGAACACAAAATTGATTGGTTTCTCAGCCGTTAAACCGAATTTCTCTTTGACAAATTCCTGAGAATTATGTAAAATGATTGGAGACAATTTAACGTTTCCTGATTTATAAACCCCGTGAACGTTTCCGAAAGCCGCAGCGATTGTGAAACGGTGAGAGATTTTGCTCAACTCTTCGTAAGCATAAGCTACTTCCGAGGGTTGCGTATATAATTTTGATGAATCAATATCTGAATTATCCACGCCATCTTCTTCGCCACCCGTTACGCCCAATTCGATTTCCAAAGTCATCCCGATTTTAGACATTCTTTCGAGATAATGCTTACAAATTTCGATGTTTTCTTCGATGGGTTCTTCCGATAAATCAATCATGTGCGACGAGAACAAGGGCTTGCCGTGTTGGGCATAAAATGCTTCCCCCGCATCCAAAAGACCGTCTAACCAAGGCAATAATTTTTTGGCACAATGGTCAGTATGAAGAATAACTTGCACCCCGTAAGCCTCTGCCATAAGATGTACGTGATGAGCACCCGAAATTCCACCCGCAATTGAGGCTTCTTGGTTTCCATTTGGCAACGATTTACCCGCATAAAACTGAGCTCCACCATTCGAGAATTGAACAATCACGGGTGAATTCACGGCTTTGGCAGCTTCCAAAACTCCGTTTACAGTATCCGTTCCCGTAACGTTTACGGCTGGCAAAGCGAATTGATTTTTCTTGGCGATTTCAAAAAGTTCTTGAACGGCATCTCCGTAAAGAACTCCTTTTTGGGAAGATAGACTTGACATGATTAATTTCTCTTGTTAAAAATTGTCTTGATTAATTCTTTGGATAATAGAAGGATAATTAAATATAAAAATTTGTTTTTTAGATTTTTACAGAATAATATTTTGATAAAATTGTATTTTCCAAATATTATAGATATTTAAGATACTCTCTACTCTGCAAATATACGAACGATAAAGGGCATTTGATTAAGAACGTTAATTAATGTTAATTGATTCTGGTGATAAAAATATAGCTTTAAGTTCTGTTATGATTGATGGCATGACTTGGAGTCATGCCATCAATGTTAGTTTCAAATTTGTTAAATAGAGTTAATTATCAAGGTTGTTAAAAATACTAATTCCATCAGTTCGTTTTGTAAAAAACTCAATCAAAATAAGCGATGAAATTAAAACTTATACTTTTCTTCTTCTCCGTAAATTCAATCACAACATTTTCTCAAATTCTCCCCAAAAGTGAACAGTTTGTCCGTTGTCTTTCCCTCCAAATGACGGGCAAAAAGAAGAATGTGTATTTTTTTGAGGGCGACAATATCACAGTAAAAACCATTGCAGCCCACAAAAAGCAG
>JAYUIP010000467.1:0-2115 GCA_043765945.1 Arcicella sp. | reverse complement strand
ATGTTTAATGTGATTTTGACGGGTGCAGTCATGTTATTTACCGTTAATGAAGGTGGTTCAAATTGGATTACGGTTGGGGCATCTTGGGCTGGTGTTGCCTTGATGTTGGTTGTAACTGCATTTTACAGTCAATTACAATACAAAAAGAAAAAATTGGCTACGGCTTAGATTTATTAATCAAAAACATGAAATTAAGTAATAAAACCAAAGTCTTAGAACAAGGAGAAATGACCTTTGCTGAGCGTATTTATTTACCTGCAATTGTAGGTGGAATGGCTACGACTTTAAAGCACTTCTTCTCTAAAAAAGTAACCATTCGTTACCCCGAAGAAAAACGTTATCTGGGTCCTGTTTTTCGTGGAGAACACATTTTGAAACGTGATGAGCAAGGAGCCGAACGTTGCACAGCTTGCGGATTATGTGCTGTGGCGTGTCCTGCCGAAGCAATTTCGATGGTGGCGGATGAGCGTAAGAAAGGCGAAGAGCATTTATACCGTGAAGAAAAATATGCGAGTGTTTACGAAATAAATATGCTCCGTTGTATTTTCTGTGGACTTTGTGAAGAAGCCTGTCCAAAACAAGCGATTTATTTGCAACACGATAAAATGGTTAAGGTTTTTGAAGATCGTTCAGAAGTAATTTATGGTAAAGATAAATTGGTCGAAAAAATGGATAATCGTTATTTGAGAGAAGGGTGGAAGTAGGTTAAGTTATCAGTTATGTTAAGCGACATTAAGTCGTGTTAAATCAAAACGACAAAAAGTCGTGTTAAAATAGAAACTATCCAACACGCTCATGTCGAAATTAAGTTTGTCTGAAAAATCGTTCATTGACATTTCACGGAAATCAGGAAAAAGTTGTTCTGAAATAGCACAATCGTTAGGCATTAGCTTACGGTTAGTCTATAAATGGTCATCGGTGGTAAAAAAAATGCTTTGCTGAGTCCTCTTCAAGGTCGCCCTGCCAAAGGTTGTTCTTCAAGTTTTGACTTAGATTTATGCAATCGGATTATTCATTATCGTACCTTATATTCCTACTGGGGAGCTAAAACGATTGCCAATGAACTCATTCAAATTGATGGTTACTCAGCCGAGCAAATACCCTGTTTTAGAACGATTGAACGTTTTTTAGCCAGTAAAAGCCTGACCAAAAAATATCAAAAGAATGTCCCTTTACCTAATCCCAGACCTCAAAAGGTGAGTCATGCTCACCAATGTTGGCAGATGGATGATAAAGGTCCAGAGTTATATCAAGGTGTTGGATATGTAGGTATGATTAATGTCAAGGATTCACATAGTAGGGTCTATGTGGGTTCTTTGGGCGTAAGTTTACCGCATACTCGTTCACATCCTAACACCACAGATTACCAGTGTGCCTTGCGAATAGGCTTTACCGAATTTGGACTCCCTATGGCTATTCAGGCAGACCACGGCAGTATATTTTATGAAAATCGTTCTAAATCTCCTTTTCCAACGCCTTTACAGTTATGGCTCTTGGGTTTAGGAATTGAGTTGGTTTGGGCAAATGCTTATCGACCCACTGAACAAGGGGTTGTTGAGCGTTCCCACCAAATAACCCACTGGCAAAATAACCGAAACCTTGACTTTAAAAATATGCAAGACTTTCAAGGACATATTGACACAAGAAGACAACAATTGAATCACAATATCGCTTGTGCTACTTTTGGCAAAGCCCCTTTAAAGGCTTTGCCACAGGCAATTCATTCAAAAAGATTTTACAATCCTCTCACAGAGCAAAACTTGTTCGATACCCAGAAAATTGATAAATATTTGAGCGAAAGAAAATGGTTTCGTAAGGTTAGTGAAAACCATACGCTCGCTTTGGGTGGATATGTTTACTATCTACCCAAAGCTAAAAAACTCTCTGAGCTAACCATCACTTTTGAGGAGAAAACTCGAAACCTGATTTTCCATGATGACAAAGAACCTATTGCCAGTTTAGAAATAAAGGGAATTGATTTCCAAAATCTGGCGGGAACAAATTATATTAACCGATTAAAAAATCAACAATTACAAATCCCAATGAGTTGGGAGGCTATTAAAATTAACACGACTTTTTGTCCAAATATTTAACACGACTTAATGTCGTTTAACA
>JAYUIP010000466.1:0-2116 GCA_043765945.1 Arcicella sp. | reverse complement strand
TTATTTATGTGGATGGGGGTTATACGCATTTGGATAGGGCATTGATATGAAAAATATACTAAATCCCTTCCATAATCAAGTCGCCATCATAACGGGTGCAGGTGTCGGCATAGGCTTTGAAGTCGCCAAACAGTTAGCTTCACAAGGAGCAAAAGTGGTTTTAAACGATATTGATAAGGAATTAGCCAATGCTTCGGCTTTGCAAATTCGAGAAAATAGAGGTATTTGTGAGGCTTTTGGTGGGGATATCTCTGAAATGAAAAGCATTAAAGCAATCGTGAAATTCGCAGTTTCCTCTTTTGGTAAATTAGATATTCTCATCGCCAATGCAGGGATCACTACCTTCGGAGATTTTTTAGATTACCAACCCGAATCCATGCAAAAATTGTTGCAGCTAAACCTTTTTGGCACATTTTTTTTGGTTCAGACTGCCGCAAAACAAATGATTTTGCAGGGCGAAGGTGGGAGTATTTTATTGACTTCTTCGGTTACTGGAAAAATTGCTCATAAATATTTAGCGGCTTATGGCATGACCAAGGCAGGACTCGACCAGTTAGCCAAAAACTTAGTCATTGATTTAGCCCCTCATCAAATCAATATCAATACTATTGTGCCAGGAGCAACTTTAACAGAACGCACTTTGGAAGATGCTGAATATATCAAAACATGGTCAAGAATCACTCCCTCTGGACGACCAGCTACCATCCAAGATATTTCTCATGCCTCTTTGTTTTTAGTTTCCCCAATTTCTCGACAAATCACTGGTCAAAATTTAGTAATTGATGGTGGATGGTCATCGGTTGGAGTTTCACCTTATTAGTTTTCGAGGCTTGAAATTAGATGTTCATCATGTACGTAACTTTTACGCCTTAAATTTTTCCCAATTCCTCCGCAATTTCTTCCATCGAACGGTTGTTTTTCGGGTCTTGTTGCATTGCTTCAAGTTCCTGTTGCACAATACGTAGAATACGTGATATATATGAGGCGTGCCACCGCTGGCGATCTTCTGCTTGCTCTGGATTGGGTATAAATGCCTCAATTTCAGCATTTTGTAGAATATTTTTACTTGCTAACAGTCGTTCAATTGTATCCAAACGCTCATGTAAAACGGCAACTTCTGAAGCAACTGCCATCGTAATGTTCAGAACTCGCTCAACAGCTTTGTCTTCTAAAAAATAAGGACGTTTGCCTTTGGCTTTGCTGGATGATAAAAATATATCGTTAATCATATCTTTACGGTAAACAGTTCACGGTTAAGAGTGAACAGTATTTGTAGTATTAAATTTTTATAAGTTACATATTTTGTTAATTCCTCAATTAATAAAATGACTCGAAACCTCGTTCACCCTTTACCGTGAACCGTTTACCTTTATAACTTCCAAGCTCCAAAAACATTCCAAATTGCTGACCTTCCGTGATCTTCAACTTCTTGGGCTTTGGGTTTTGTATGATCTTCGTTATCGTTAATTGACCTTGCTCCAAATGATAATAGGTTCTCTTTCTTAAATCCAGAATCCACTATCCAATCGAACATATCAACATCGTGCATGGCTCCCCAAAAAGGTTCATTGTTGTTAAAAGCATCCCAATCTCTTATAAACTGCTCAAATAAGGGCATTTTATCTGAATATTGTGGTTGTTCAATGTGCAAAGAAAGTCCGTTTGGTTTTAACATTCTGAAGATCTCCGAACCAATTTTGAACATGGCTTTCATGGAAGTTTCGTGCAGAAACATGGTCGTCTGAATCCAATCGAATGATTCAGTTTCAAAACCTGTGTCCTCCGCATTCAACTGCATAAATTTTACATTTTTAATTCCTAATGCTACTGCCCGAGCGTGTCCGTAACGCAACATAGGTGCTCCCGTATCAATCCCGATTACCTCCGCATCTGGAAAAGCCATTGCCAAAGGAAGCGTATTGTGTCCTAAACCACAACCCATATCCAAAATACGCTTAGGCTTGAAATCTGGGGCGTTTGAAATTACCCAAGAAGCAATTGCCTTTCCTCCGCCATCGGTTAATTTACCCAAAGCACCACCCGAAGTTACAAACAATCCAGAATCATAATTTGCGGCATTTGAAACGTCTCCTGCAAATAATTCTGTGTGATAACT